>CBDUYG010000819.1:0-1960 GCA_965371385.1 uncultured Myxococcales bacterium
GCCATCCTCGGAATCAACCGCAACACCCTGCGCAAGAAGATCAACGACCTCTCGATCGAGCTCCCGAGCCGGAATCGCTCGTGATCGCGTGGTCGGGGCTCCATGTCCTGGCGGATGACGACCGGCGCTGGTCGAAGGACCCGGTCGCTCAGGCGCGCGACGCGGTCGCGGGCGGGGCGGCCGTGATCCAGCTGCGCTCGAAGCACGCAGCCGATCGGGTCGCCCTCGCCTGGGCCCGCGAGATTCGCAGCCTCACACGCGAAGCAGACGTGCGATTCGTCATGAACGATCGCTTCGATCTCGCGCTCCTGGCGGAGGCCGACGCCGTTCACTTGGGACAGGACGATCTCTCCCCCGCCGAGATCCCCGAGGCCATGCGGGCTCGCCTCGCGATCGGGCGCTCGAGCCACACTCCCGAGCAGGCCCGGGCCGCGCTCGAAGAGCCGATCGACTATCTCGCCTTCGGCCCCGTCTTCGGTACCGAATCCAAGGCGAGCCCCTACACTGCACGGGGGCTCGATGCCCTGGACGAGATCGTGAAGCTCGCGGGAGGGTGTCCGGTAGTGGCGATCGGCGGAATCGATGAGACGAACCTTCCAGACTTGATTCGGGCGGGTGCTCGCGGAGCGGCGGTCATCTCCGCGGTCGCGGGCGCGAGCGACCCCGTGGTCGCAGTGCGACGGCTCGTCACGAGCTTCGCCGAGCGTGCCGACGCAGAGGCACCCCGGTGACCGAACCCGGTCTGCGCGCGATTTCGGCACTCGGCTTCGTGACGATGATCGCCATCGCGTGGCTCTTCTCCCAGAATCGCTCCCGGGTCCCGTGGCGAACGGTGGCGTGGGGGGTGGGATTGCAGTTCGCTCTGGCGCTGATCCTGCTGAAGAGTCCGCTCGGCCGCGGCTTCTTCGTCGGAGTAAACGCACTCGTGAGCCGCTTCCTGGGATATGCGGAGGTGGGCTCCCGCTTCGTCTTCGGTGCCCTGATGGACACCGGCTTCTCGATCGCCCTCAACGTGCTGCCCATCATCGTCTTCATGGGAAGCCTCTTCGCGGTGCTCTATCACCTGGGAATCATCCAGCGGGTGGTCAACGTACTAGCCTGGGCCCTGCGGCGCACGATGGGGCTCTCGGGTGCCGAAGCCCTGGCTGCGGTCGCGAACGTCTTCGTCGGCATGGTGGAGTCGTCCCTGGTCGTGAAGCCCTATCTGTCGCGCATGACCCACTCGGAGCTCTTCTCCCTGATGAATGTCGGGATGGCAACCGTCGCCGGCTCCGTCCTCCTCGCCTACGTGCAGATCCTCGGCGGCGGCGAGTTCGCCGGCCACCTCGTGACCGCGAGCCTGCTCTCGGCGCCCGCCGGTCTGTTGATCGCCAAGGTGATCGTGCCCGAGGAATCCATCCCGGAGACCCAGGGCGGTGCGAAGGCGACGGAGCAGGACGACGCGGCGAACGTGATCGACGCGGCCGCCGCCGGGGCGATCAGCGGCATGACCCTGGCGGCCTACGTCGGAGCCATGCTGATCGCGTTCTATGCCTTGATCGCGATCATGAACGACCTGCTGGGATTTCTCGGCGGACTCGTCGGGCTGCCGGACGTCACCCTCCAGATGCTGCTCGGCTTCGTCGGCGCCCCCATTGCGTTCCTGATGGGAGTCCCCTGGGAGGACGCGAGCACGGTCGGTGGGCTGATCGGAATCAAGACCATCCTCAACGAGTTCGTCGCCTATCAAGAGCTGGGGCTCGCCGTCGAAGCGGGAGTGCTTCAGCCGCGCTCGATCCTGATCGCCTCCTACGCCCTCTGCGGCTTCGCCAACTTCGGCTCCCTCGCGATCCTGCTCGGAGGCATCGGCGGAATCGCCCCGGAGCGGCGGCACGAGATCGCAAGTCTGGGCCTGCGCGCGATTCTCGGCGGATCGCTCACGACCTTCATGACGGCGTGCGTGGCGGGGATGTTGCTCTAG
>CBDUYG010000820.1:0-1959 GCA_965371385.1 uncultured Myxococcales bacterium
CTTTAGCCCTCTTTAGCCCCATTCAGCCACCATCAGCCCCCGGGAGGCCCGTCATGAAATTCGAGAACGCTGTGGAGGTCGCAGATTTCGGCGATCACCCGACCGCCGAGGCCGCAGTCTCGCTCCTCCAATCCGAAGGCATAGATGCAATCATCTCTTCGGACGATGCCGGGGGCGAAATGCCGAACCTGGGCATGGCGCGACGCGTTCGTGTCCTCGTTCAATCCGAGAACGAGGAGCTCGCGCGAGGCCTCCTGAATGCGGGCGATACCGAATAGCCCCACGCCATCCGGCAAGATCAGAACTCGAAGTTCTGCCCCACGATCTCCTCCGACAAGGTCCAGAGGCGCTCCGCATCGGCGCTGTCGAGTGCGTAGGGGAGATAGCCGTCCGCACCGCCATCGGACACCTCCGCGATATGACAATCTTCGAGGTAGAGGGCACCCTTTCCCTCGAGATCCGGTGAGGTGGCGGCCCACACCTGGGTCGCCGCTCCCTGCTCCACGGTCTTGAATTTCAGACCCCCGGTGCGGCCGCCGGGGATCCGATCCCCTCCCATGAGGGTCTTGATGTCCTCCTCGGTCATGTGCCTCCCGAGCTCGGTGAGGATGACCCCGGGATGGACCGCGAACGACCGCACCCCCTGGCCCGCGAGCCGCCGATCGAGACCCACGGTGAAGAGCGCATTGGCGGTCTTTGCCTGGCCATAGGCGGTGAACTTGTCGTAGTCGCCCTTCTCGAAGTTCCAATCGTCCCACAGCACCGGGGAGAATTTGTGCCCGCCGGAGCTGAGGTTGACGACGCGCGCCGGCCGGCCGGCGACGAGTTGGGGGGCAAGGAGGCCGGTGAAGAGGAAGTGCCCGATGTGGTTCGTTCCGAACTGCATCTCGAGCCCTTCGGCGTTGCGCTCGAGGGGGCAGGCCATCACGCCGGCGTTGTTGATCAGCAGATCGAGTCCGTCGACCTCGGATGCGACCCTCGCCGCCGCCCGGCGGATGGCGCTGAAGCTGTTGAGATCGAGGTTCAGTACCGTGAGTCGATCGTTGCCCGTGCTCTCGGCGATCGAGTCGGCGACCCCCTGGGTCTTCTCGACCTGGCGAGCGGCCATCCAGACCCGCGCGCCCCGGCTCGCGAGCGCGCGCGCGGTCTCGGCTCCGAGGCCGCTCGACGCTCCGGTCACGAGAGCCGTCCTGCCAGCGAGATCGATTCCGTCGAGCACCTGGTCGGTCGTCGTTTCGAAACCTGCAAGGGGCTGGGACACGGGGGGGACTCCTTGTTGGATTGCTCGGGGAAGGGATGGGGCGATCGAATGAAGGGTTGGGGCGATCCGATGGAACCCTCGATTGGTGCCATCGGTTGGTGCCATCGATTCGCACCATCGACCGGCACCATGGATTGGGGCGATCGAATCGAGTCCTCGATGATAACCGGGCGGAATGCCTCCGCGCGATCCCTTCTCGTAGCTGGCGCACGGGCCGTTGGGTAGAGTTCAGACTCGGATCCGGCGGAAGCCGATCAATTCGATCGGGGATCCGCCGATCCTCGCACCGCCGCTTTCGCCCACATGACGACAGCCCATGCCCCGCTTCCCTGGGGCGACGCCTGGGAGGCCAGCACCATGGCAAGCCGAAGAAAACGCCTCGACAAGAAGCTCCACACCCGATTCGTCGAGGATGTGCTCCTCCTCATGATCACGAGCCCCGTCTGGGCGCAGGAGTTCCTCGGGCTCGAGGGCTCGAACTCCGTGACGATCGACGCGAGCCTGGCCGCGGGAAGGATGGATGAGGCCTCGTTCCTGATCCGGCGCTTCGGCCTGCGCTACGTCCTCGCGCGAGCGGAGGACGACTGGGGCCCGGACCCCGATCCCGTCGACGACGCGCTGAAGTTCAGATTGCAGGCAGTCGACCACCCCACGGTTCGGGTCTACGTCGAGGAGTTTCCGGACGAGATCGGAGGCGG
>CBDUYG010000821.1:0-1959 GCA_965371385.1 uncultured Myxococcales bacterium
TCCATCAGGGCTTCCCGGAAGGCCTCGTACTCCGAGTCGAGCAGCGTGCCCGCGATCTTGATCTGGGTCCAGGGCTCGTTCCAGATCAGGTTCCTGAGCAGCGGGATCGAGCCCGATATCCTGAATCCGGAGTCGTATTTGGGCGAGAGGCTCTCGAAGCTGAGACTCGTGGTCGTGCGGGCTGCGTCGAACTCGACTCCGAGTGTGGCGCCGATGTAGGGGACGAGGGCCGTCAGACCGAGGCCACCGCCGTGGACCTTGTTGACGATTCGCTGCGCGCCTACTCCGCCCACCAGGATGCTCGACGTCGGATTGTCTCGATCGTCGTAGCCATAGCTGCCAGACAGGACCGGGTCGTAGACCCCCCACGAAACATCGACATCCTCCTGGGCGATGAGTGGTGAATAGCGCTCGACCTCGACCTGGAGGTTGTGCTCGACACCGACCGCGACCGCGTGCTCGAGGGAGAGGCGAATGTTCTGCCTCGGGACATCCTCCAGCGTGAGGTTGAAATCCTTGTCGACCTTGACCTGGGCCGAAGCCGCTCCCGCGAGCAGAGTCAGGGTCGAGGCGAGAAGCGTGGTGCGAACGGGACGTGCGCTGATCATGGGAATCCTCCGGTGGCGGGACTGTACCACCCACCACCGGAATTGCCGATTTGTGCACCCATCCCGTGAAACCCCGGAGAATTCCGGGCGGGCATCCTGCTAGACTCCCGCGCCATGAAGGTCGCGGCGTTGGTTCTGGCAGCGGGGCGGGGCGAGCGTCTCGGAGTTTCGCTTCCGAAGGCTTTTGTGTCGCTGTGCGGTCGGTCGTTGCTCGAGCGCTCGCTCGACGCGCTGGCGCGAGCGCGCGGAGTAGACCTCGTGGTACCGGTCATCGCCTCGGCGGACCGGGAGTTCTACGCCGAGCTGGATCTGAGCTCCATCCCCAAGCTCGCCGAGCCGGTCGTCGGTGGGACGGAGCGTCAGGACTCGGTGGCGGCGGGAGTGGCCGCACTGCCGGCCGACGTGGAGCTGGTGGCGGTTCACGATGCAGCTCGCTGCCTCGTCTCGCGTTCGGAGGTCAGCCGGGTGATCGAGGCCGCAGCTCGCTCGGGAGCCGCACTGCTCGCGCTTCCGGTACGCGACACCATCAAGCGGGTGCGGGCGGGGCGGGTGATCGAGACCCCGGAGCGAAGCGAGTGTTGGGCGGCCCTCACCCCCCAGGTCTTCCGCGTCGAGATCCTGCGCGAGGCGCTGGAGAAAGCTCGTGCCGAGGGCTTCACGGGGACGGACGACTCCCAGCTGGTCGAGCGGCTCGGCGTCGAGGTCGAGGTCGTGGAGGGCAGCGCGCGCAACTTGAAGATCACCCTGCCGGAAGACCTGCAGATCGCGGCGGCCTGGCTGGAAGAAGAAGAGGCGGGAGAAGCGTGAGGATCGGCCAGGGCTTCGACGCCCATGCGCTCGTCGCGAATCGCCGGCTCGTGATCGGGGGAGTGGAGATCGCCTTCGACCGCGGGCTCGAGGGGCACTCCGATGGGGACGTGCTGCTGCACGCGGTCGCCGATGCCCTCCTGGGGGCTCTGGGCGAGGGGGATCTGGGCCGTCATTTTCCCTCCTCGGATGAGAGCCTCGCGGGCATCGACAGCCGCATCATTCTGGGGCGGGTGGTCGAGCTGATGCGCGAGCGGGGCTATACCCTGGCCAATCTCGACGCCACCGTGATCGCCCAGGTGCCCCGCCTCTCCCCTCACCAGGCGCCAATGAGCCGGAATCTGGCGGAGACCCTGGGCGCCCCGGCTTCGCGGATCAACCTGAAGGTCACGAGCACGGATCACCTCGGAGCCATCGGCCGGGAAGAGGGAATCGCGGCGCTCGCGGTCGTGCTCCTCGAGGCATCGTGAACGAATCAAGAGAGGAACGTGCGAGCGTGAGCGACATCCACTTCTACAACACCCGGACTCGCAAGAAGGAGAAG
>CBDUYG010000822.1:0-1942 GCA_965371385.1 uncultured Myxococcales bacterium
GAGTGCGACGTCGTGATCGAGAATTTCGGACCGGGCGTGATGGAGAAGCTCGGCTTCGGCTACGACGAGCTGAAAAAGATCAAGCCCGACCTCGTCATGTTGTCGATGCCCGCGGCCGGGCTCTACGGGCCCCTCAAGGATGTCCGCACCTACGGCCTCAGCCTCACCAGCACGACCGGCCTCGACAGCCTGACGGGCTACGTCGGGGGCGAGCCGCTCCCGGTCGAGAACGCCTACTCGGATCCCTTCAACGGCATCTTCAGTGCATTCGCGGTCCTCTGCGCCCTGCAGCACCGCAGGAATACGGGCGAGGGGCAGCACGTCGATTTCTCCCAGCAGGAAGCCATCATGCAGATGGTCGGTCCGGCCTACATGGACTACGTGCTCAACGATCGGGTCGCGGGCCCGATCGGCAATCGGCACCCCCTCGCTCAGGCGGCGCCGCACGGTGTCTTTCCGTGCGCAGGCGACGATCGCTGGATCTCGATCGCGGCGACGAGCCAGGCCGAGTGGGAGGCACTGGTGGGCGCGATGGAGAATCCCGATTGGGCGGGTAGCCCGGAGTTCGCCACCCTGGCCGATCGCCTCGCGAATATCGAGATGCTCCACGGCCAGCTCGATCACTGGACTTCCCAGCACGACGACCGCGAGCTCAGCGAGAAGCTCCAGGCGGCGGGCGTCGCTGCGGCGCCGGTGCTGAACGTCGCCGACCTCCTTCACGATCCCCACTACAAGGCGCGCAAGACCTTCATCGAGGTCGAACATACCCTTGGCTTCCGCGAGACCATCTACGGCTCGTACGTGAAGCTGAGCAGAAGTCCCGTCGTGGTGAGGCCCGGGCCCGTGATCGGCCAGGACAACGAGCACGTCTTCAAGCAGATCCTCGGCATCTCCGAGGAGAGCTACGCCCGGATGGTCGAGGACCAGATCATCTACTGAGTGTACGACGGGTGATCCGCGTCATACCGGTGGAGGAATGACGCCCGGGTTCACTTTTGTCCGGCCACGGCTCCGGCGGCGAACCAGCTCGATCGACCAACATGCCCGGGTCCCGCGTGCACGAGCGGATTCGTGCGATGAGTGACGGGATACACGGGCTCTCAGGATGCGGTCTTCCCCGGCTCCCAATGGGCGTGATGCATCGCAGCCCGCCGGTGTCTCCCCTTACTTGAAATCCCCATGCATTTCGGTGGCTTGAAACGAGCCCGCTGCACGAGTGTTCGCCGCTTCGTCGTTCGATGGGCCGGCTTCCTGCAACTGGCACGGCAATTGCTCAAGTCGACTCCATGCAGTCGCACCCGACACTCCTCGATCGAGACCGTCACCTCGCCGGCTGGGGATTCGCCGGATCGGGAATCTCCTCCTTCGCCTGGATTCGGGAGCCTGCGCAGAAGAGGAGGGGGTGCATGTCGTCGCGGTGGAGCGGATGGTTGGGGGGGGCCGCGCTGTTGGCGGTTCTGACGCTGTCGTGGGACCTCGAGGCTCGCGGCGAAGTGCTGATGAACGTGCCGGTGGAGAACGCTGCGCGGGCTGCGGGAGTCTGGCTCGAGCGGGAGCAGAATCCGGACGGAAGCTGGGGCAGTGAGGCGGCGACGCGGTCCCTGCTCACATCGTCGGCCGTGGTGGCCTTGCGTGCACACGGGCGCCGGGACACTGCCTACTACCGGGGAGTGACCTGGCTCGAGAATCACGCGAGTCGAAATCTCGACTACGAGGCTCGCCGGATTCTTGCGCTTCAGCCCCACGGAGACGACGTCGGCGCCGCAGTCTCCCGGTTGATCCGGGCACAGCGGCTCAGCCCTCCCGGCGGTCCTGGATGGGGATTGAGCGAGGCCTACCAGGCCAGTGTTCTCGATACCGCTCTCACCCTGCAGGCCCACGCGGTAGCGGGCTTCTCCGCCGACGTGCAGCAGGCGATCGACTACCTCGAGGCGGAGCAGCT
>CBDUYG010000823.1:0-1940 GCA_965371385.1 uncultured Myxococcales bacterium
TTTCGTTCCCGATTCATCCCCTCGCGCAGGCAGTCTCGCAAAGTCCTGGATTGGTTCGGTTTAATCGAACGTGCTACCTATCGGGCTCCGATCGGATCGCCGCGAGATGTGCCAGAAGACGGATCAGAATTGCCGGCCCGATACCGATGCTGAACCGACGGGAAAGGCATTCGACCGCGCGCCAGGGCGCGCGTTGGGGGAAGTGGGGGCCCTCATTCCATGCAGAAGAACGGACCGCTCGCCTACCTGATTCTGGCCGGGGTCTCCCTCGTGCTCGTCCTGCTGGGCTTCTTCATCTTCCAGTTCGATACCATCGAGGAGCGTTTCATCCGCCAGGGTCAGCAGCTTCGCGCGCTGGGTGAGTCGAGCGATCGGCTCTCGAGCCGGATCGATCGCTTGATCGGCCGGATCGAGGCCAGGCCATCGTCCGCCGGGGCTTCCTCTTCTCCGGGTTCAGCGAGCGCCGGCGAATCGTCTTCCTACCCGAACGTAACGCTCCTGCATCCCGAGGAGGACAACTGGCTCCATCCCGAGGAGATTTTCTGGCCCTCTGCGGGTGCGAGCCTCGACGGAACTCTCACGCGCGGATGGCCGAGCGGAGACCCGAAGGGATTCAATCCCGTCACCGAAAACGCGGGGGACGTCTCCTCCAGCATCGCCCACTACGTATCCGCGACCCTGGCCCGCCGCATGACCTGGGTCGATCCCGATCAATGGGTCGGCGATCTCGCCTGGCGGGTCGAAGTCACCAACGACAAGCGGGAGTTCACGTTCTACATCAAGCAGGGAATTCAGTGGCATACGCCCTCGGGCATCGACCTCGACGACTCCGGGTTCGAGTGGCTGCGCGGGAAGCACGAGCTGACGGCCCACGACTTCGTTTTTGCCTACAAGATGATCACCCATCCCCAGGTCGAGAATGGATTCGCCAAGAGCTATTTCCAGGATCTCGAAAGCTACGAGGCGATCGACGACTACACCCTGGTCGTGCGCTGGAAGCGCAAGCTCTACGGCAACATGGGCATCAGCCTCGGCATGGAGCCTCTACCGGAATTCCTCTGGGCCTACGACCGCAACGGTAGCCGTTTTCCCGAAGAGACCCTCGGGCTTCGCTTCAACCAGCACTGGTACAACAACAAGGGCATGGTGGGCGTTGGTCCCTACCGCTTCGCTCTCTATGAGCCAGGCTCCCAGATTCGTCTCGTCCGCAACGAGGATTACTACGGCGTCAAGCCGGCCATTCGCGAGCTCCTCTATCCCATCTATACGGATCCCAACAAGACCCTGATCAAGCTCAAGGCCCGAGAGCTCAGCTTCGCCAGCCTGCGCCCGGGGCAGTATCGCGAGGAGGTCCTGAAGTGGCGTGACATGCCGGAGGAGAAGCGACCGAAGAACAACCCCTTCGTGAACGGGGATCTCATTTGCGAGAACAAGCTCAACTTCGTCTACTACTACCTGGGCTGGAACGGAAACAAGCCTCTCTTTGCCGACAAGCGGGTGCGCCAGGCAATGACGATGGCTCTGAATCGTCAGGGCATCATCGACAACGTCTACGTGGGCCTTGGAACGGTCAGCAGCAGTCCATACCTCGCCGACAATCCCGGCAACGACCCCGACATCGAGCCCTATCCCTTCGATCTCGCGGGCGCGGCCGCGCTCCTCGCCGAGGCCGGTTGGGAGGACAGCGACGGCGACGGTCTCCTCGACAAGGACCTCGATCCCGACGACGGCGAAGACACCCGCAGCAACTTCACCTTCAAGTTCCTCATCTACGGGAACTCTCCCGAGTACTCCTCGATGGGCAACATCTACAAGGAGGATCTGCTGCGGATCGGCGTCAAGATGGACGTCGACAAGGCGGACTGGAGCCTGATGCAGAAGAAGATGGACGAGAAGAACTTCGACGCGTTCACGGGAGGTTGGGGGCTCAGCTGGGAGAC
>CBDUYG010000824.1:0-1937 GCA_965371385.1 uncultured Myxococcales bacterium
CCGATCGTGCGGATCATGATCGAGAGGTCGAAGAGCAGGGAACGATTGCGGATGTAGTAGAAGTCATACTGCAGGTTCTCCTGCATCGGCAGGTCCTTGCGGCCCAGGATCTGCCAGAGGCCCGTCATGCCCGGCTTGACCGAGAGGCGACGGCGCTGCCACTCGTCGTATTGCTCCACCATGAAGGGCATCTCGGGCCGTGGGCCCACCAGGGACATCTCTCCCCGCAGCACATTGATCAGCTGGGGAAGCTCGTCGATGCTGGTCTGTCGCAGGAGCTTTCCGAACGAGCTCAGCCGTGGATCGGTCTCCGCGGAGGGAGACTCCTGGTAGGGGTCGACGTCGGCTCGCATGGTCCGCAGCTTGTACATCGTGAAGGGGCGGCCGTTCTGGCCGATTCGCTGCTGGCTGAAGATCGCCGCGCCGGGGCTGCCCAGGCGGATTCGAACGGCGCAGAGCGCCAGCAAGGGCAGACTCAACACGAACGCCAGGCTGCCGAGGCCGAGATCGATCGCGCGCTTGCACGGCCGGTAGAGAAAAGAGGTTCCGGGCCGGCCGAGCCGCACCACCGGGAGATCGTCCACGAGATCCACCGGCGTGCCCGCCGTCAGGACCTCGAAGAGGTTGGTCACCACCCGGAAGGTCAGCCCGAGATCCTCGAGGTCGAGCACCATCGCGAGCATGCGCGTGTGGCCCAGGCCGGGGAGGGCGATGAAGACCTCCTCGATTCGATGCTCGCTGGCGATCCGTCTCAGCTCGTCGATGTGGCCGAGGACCGGTCGACCGGCGACGTCCTTGTCCTCGATGGGATCGGACTCGCTCAGGAAGCCGGCCACGCGATAGCCCGTCTCGGGGTGGTCCTGGAGCTTCTGTAGCAGGCGGATGGCCGGCGTACCGGTGCCGAGGATGAGCGCGGGGACGTCGGTCCGGCCGCTGCGCTGGAGGGAGCGGTTCAGGCGGTAGAAGAAGATCCGGCTGCCGCCCTGGAGGATCAGGTTCAGCCCGGCGGTGAAGAGCACGACGAGCCGCCCGAATTCGGCCTCTCGCACGAAGAAGCTGATGGCGCTGATGACCAGGAGCCCGAGGAAGACCCCCTTGAATAGGTCCTGGATGTGATCGATCAGGGTGCTCATGCGGGCACTGCGGTAGATCCCGAAGATCCAGCACGAGACGATCCAGGGGATGACGACCATGGGCAGGGCGAGGCGGTAGCTGTCGAAGGAGTTGAGAGGCTTGCCGACCACGTCGCTCACGGCAAAGCGGAGCCAATAGGCTCCCACCCAGGCGAGTGAGACCAGGACCACATCGGTGCCCATGTGGATGCGCCGAAGCGTTCTCGTATCGAGCTTCTTGGTTCGCACTGGTTTCGGATGCGCCCCTCAACGGATCCGCGCTCGATCGGCCGGTGATGATCGACTCGCAAGGTCCCGATCTCTGGTCGGAATGTCGCCTGCATCCCTTGAGGTTCCGGGCCGCCTGAGAGCCCCGAGAGGGCGCCCCGAGGGCCGCCGGTAGGCTGGAAATCGGAGCCGGGCTGAAGGCTTGAATCTTGAGTTGCGCCGTCGTGCTGCCGATGAGGTGGGTACGCGCCCGCGCGGTGGGGAGAGCCTCGCCCGGGTCGCATCGCGCGGGGGGCGTGTGGGAATTCGAGCTTCTTGGCTGGGCCAATCGGGTCTGCGAAAGGGCCGCATTCATCAACGGGGCCGTTCTCCAGGTGGGCGGAGCACACGGAACCCGGCTGCGCGATTTCGAATGATGATCCAGCCCGCAAACGCACATCACAGTAGATGGCTGATGGTCTGGGGATTGCTCGCCCTCGCCCTCGCGATCCGACTGGCAGGGATTTCGACCGAGTCCTTCTGGGCCGACGAGGTATTTACCGCCTCTGCGAGTCAGGGCAGCCCCCTCTCGATCCTCGAAACGAACGCCCGGGACAT
>CBDUYG010000825.1:0-1936 GCA_965371385.1 uncultured Myxococcales bacterium
AGGTGAGCGAAGCCTCGGACGTTGATCGAGTGAATCCGGGCCAGCTCGCTCGCGACCACCTCGTAGTCGGGAAACCGGGCCTGCCACTCTTCGAGCACGACGCGGCCCTCGAGGCGCGCGAGTGATGCGCCCATGCAGAAATGGGTTCCCCGTCCGAAGGCGAGGCTCTCGGTCTTGTCGCGCAGGAGATCGTAGACGTCGGGATCGGGGAAGACCCGCTCGTCGCGATTCGCCGAGCCTACGAGCAGGATCACGCGGGCGTTGGCGGGTACTTCGACTCCGTGCAGTGTGAAGCTCTCGGTCGCGCGCCGGGCCAGCATCTGGGTCGAGTTGTCGTAACGCAGGGTCTCCTCGACCCAGTCGGCGATCGATGCCGTTCCCTCCCGGACGAGCTTTCGCTGCTCGGGATTTCGCCAGAGCCAGTAGATCGCATTGCCGATCAGCTTCGTCGTGGTCTCGTTGCCGGCGACGATCATGAGGTTCGCGAAGGAGAGCAGCTCGTTGTCCTCGAGGCGCCTGCCGTCGATCTCGGCATCGAGCAGAGCCGAGTAGAGATCGTCCCCCGGCTTCTTGCGTCGCTCCTTCAGCACGTCCTTGAAGTAGGCGCGGATCCATCCGAACGCCTCCACACCCTCGGGCGACACGTCCGACGCGCCTTCTTCGCGGTGGACCAGGAGATCCGCCCGCCGTCGCAGCTCGGCTCGATCTTCGTCGGGAACGCCCATCAATTCGCTGATCACGTCCATCGGAATCCTGCCGGCCATCTCGTCGATTACATCGAAGCGCCCCCTGCCCACCAGGGGCTCGAGGCGCTCCACCGTGATCTCGCGAATACGCGTCTCGAGGGCCGCGACCCGCCGAGGCGTAAAGGCCCGGGCCACCAGGCCCCGCAGGCGCGTATGGGTCGGCGGGTCGGCGGCGAGGAAGGACTTGGCGAGATGCGCGTGGCGGCCCCATGAAGCGGGGTCGATCGAGACGCCATGATCGTTCGAGAAGCGCTTCGTGTTCTTGAAGGCTGCGAGGACGTCCTCATGCCGGGAGAGAGCGAAGAAGTCCCGCTCTTCGTTGTGATAGACCGGCGCCTCCGCACGCAGGGCGGCAAAGGCGGGATAGGGGTCGTCGTGGTTCTCGTAGGCGTAGGGGTCGTAGACCGGCATCGCTGCACTCCTGTGGCTTGGGTCCTCAGCCGGCATCCCCTGCGCATGACGACGTGACCGAGCCAGGGGGCTGAGGGTTGGGGGTGGCGTTGGTGAGGCGAAAGGTATCAGATCGAGCGGGTTGGATCGCGGGTCTCAATGCCACACCAGCGGGGACGTACTGGTCGGTTCGGGGGAAGCGCGCCTCCAGGGACTGGCTCGGCGAGTCCGCCCGGGTGGCGGACCTTAGGCCCAGCATCCGGCGAATCAACCTGTGCGAGATCTCGAGCACGAGGCCGCAGGCCCTTCGACGGGCTCGTCGGGGATGGTCCTCATCCGTTCGGCTCCGATTTGGAAATACGTGATGCATGTCGCTGGAAGTGTATGGCGAGGGCCGAGGTCGCGAGGGCAGGAAACATCACGCCGGGGAAATCGATCCACCAGTGGTGGGAGTCGACGAGGCCGCGAAGGATGTCGTGCACATGCAGGATTGCGTGCGCGACGAAGAAGACTGCGGCCGTGCCGACGAGCGGCACGCGCCACTCCGCCTTGCGGGCTGCCCAGGCGAGGGCGACCCCGGCCGTCGCGAAGGCACAGCCGATGTCGCGCACGAAGTGCGGATTGAAGGGACCGAAGTCCGGCACCGCGGCAGGCAGATCGTGATACCAGCGCAGGGGATCGATCAGCATCCAGGCCGCATTGGCGAGGGTGCCGAGAGCCAGGGCGGCGAGGATCCAGGTCCAGACGGGATGGTCTTGGGATCGCATGATCACCTCCTCATTGGCGCGTCTCGCCGATTA
>CBDUYG010000826.1:0-1933 GCA_965371385.1 uncultured Myxococcales bacterium
AAGGCGGCGGATCGCGAGAGGGTCGAGGCCCTCGGCGTCCAGACCATCGCGGCCGACCTCGGCGAGTCGTCCCTCGACGAGGTGCCGGACGACGTCAGCATCGTGCTCCACTTCGCGGTCGTGAAGAGTGGCGACTTCGAATACGACCTGCGTGCCAACGCCGAAGGCGTCGGCCGCCTGATGTCGCGCTGCCGGGGCGCGAAGTCCTTCCTCCACTGCTCCACCGGAGGCGTCTACGAGCACGCGGGCCACAAGCCACTCGTGGAGACCGATCCCCTCGGCGACAACCATCGCGCCATGCTCCCCACCTACAGCATCGCCAAGATCGCCGCCGAGAGCGTCGCGCGCTTCGCGGCACGCGAGTTCGATCTCCCCACCGTGATCGCCCGCTTCAGCGTGCCCTATGGAGACAACGGAGGCTGGCCCTGGTTTCACCTGATGATGATGAAGGCCGGATCCCCGATCCCCATCCACCCGGAACAGCCGAACTTGTTCAACCTCATCCACGAAGACGATTACATCCGAATGATCCCGAAGCTGCTCTCATTCGCCGACGTGCCGGCCCAGACGATCAACTGGGCGGGGAGTGAAGCGACGAGCATCGAAGAGTGGTGCGCCTATCTGGGTGAGCTCACCGGGCTCGAGCCGAAGTTCAACATCACGACGGACACGATCGCAAGCGTGCGTCTCGATACCGACAAGATGCACGAGGTCGCAGGCCGCACCGAGGTGGACTGGAAGGACGGAATCCGGCGGATGGTCGAGGCACTGAACCCGGAGCTGCTGGTCGAGCGTTAGCGTGAAAAGACCTTCGGCTCTCCCACCGCTGCGGGGGCACGCGGCCCCCTGCCGCGCACTGGACCTGGAAGGGCGACCGACAAAATGCCCCTGCATTCGGCCGCGGGGGGCTTCTCGGCCACTCCTTCAGCGGGAATCCATCGTCCCAGTAGATTCCGGAAGTTTTCGCGAAACCCTGGCTCCCCGGGCGGGTACACTCCTGCAAGCACCCGGCCCAGGGCCTCCCGCAAGGGGAGCCGCAGGGCCCTCGATACGGAGAACCAAAGCCATGTCCCAGACGCATCCCCGAGCCCGGCTCGCACTCACGAGCGCGTTCGTCGCTCTCCTCTGCCTCTTCGCCTGGAGCGCTCCCGCCCTCGCCTGCCCGGCCTGTGGCAAGCACAGGGGCAAGGATCCCATGCAAAAGATCGAGCGGCACGCCGACGAGATCGGACTCCAGGATCAGCAGCTGGCTGAGATGCGCGCCCTGATCGAGGCCGGCGAGCCGACCCGCAGCGGGCTCGACGAAGAGATCGGCTCCACTCATGAGCGCCTCCACGAGCTGATGCAGGCGGACGCACCCGACGAGAGCCTCATCATCGATCAGGTCGAGGCCCTGGGCGCACTCAAGACCCGGCGCGACGTCGAGCGCTTCCGCACGAAGCTCGAGCTACACAGCCTGATGACGACCGAGCAGCTCGCGAAGATGCGAGACCTGCGGGGCGAGCATCGCGGCGAGTGCCGTGCGGGAAAGAGCGGCTCGTGTGGCCAGTGCAGCGGCGATCCCGCCACCTGCCCTCACCGCGCCGCACACGCCGCGAAGGCTACCGGCGAAGGGCAGGCGTACGAATGTCCGCGCGCCAGAGCGGCCCGAGAGGCGGCCGCGGCCCAGGAGGGCTGATCGGCTCCGCTTCGGCGGTACTCGTCGAATCGATGTGGATCCCGCTTGGGACGGTTCTCGATTCTCGATCGGCACACCGTGCGATGCACTGCCCGATGCTCTACAGGACGCGATGCACGGAATGCAGCTCGCGAACCGGATCGCTCACCCACGCCTGCGAGCAGAGAGCAACCCACCCAAGGTCGTCAGCGCTGCCAGCTGCATCCCGAGCCCTCCCGGCTCGGGGACGACCGCCGCGCTGCCGAAATAGACTGC
>CBDUYG010000827.1:0-1929 GCA_965371385.1 uncultured Myxococcales bacterium
GATGCTCGACTGGTGGGGGCCGGTCATCCACGAGTACTACGCGGGCACCGAAGGCAACGGCTTCTGCTACGCGTCGCCCCAGGACTGGCTGGCCCACAAGGGCACCGTCGGCAAGGCGCTCACGACGAAGATGCACATCGTGGACGACGAGGGCAACGAAGTCCCGGTCGGCGAAGAGGGTGGGGTGTACTTCGAGAGCGGAAGAGACCAGGCCTTCGAGTATCACAACGACCCCGAGAAGACGGCGGCCTGCCGCCTGGCGAGCGGCTGGACGACCCTCGGCGACATCGGCAAGGTCGACGAGGATGGCTTCCTCTACCTCACCGACCGCAAGGCGAACATGATCATCAGCGGCGGAGTCAACATCTATCCCCAGGAGACGGAAAACGTCTTGACCCTTCACCCCAAGGTCTACGACGTCGCCGTCTTCGGCGTTCCGAACGCGGACTTCGGGGAAGAGGTGAAGGCGGTCGTGCAGCCGAGCGATATGGCCGCCGCGGGCCCGGCCCTCGAGCGCGAGCTCATCGCCTACTGCCGCGAGCACCTCGCGGACGTGAAGTGCCCACGCTCGGTCGACTTCCGGGAAGAGCTGCCGCGCCATCCGACCGGGAAGCTCTACAAGCGCCTGCTCAAGGATGAGTACTGGAAGGGGCACGAGAGCCGGCTCTTGTAGGAGCGAGTGCGGCGCGGGACTCGATCGAGGATTCCGTGACGGCACTACCGCTACCTCTCTCTACCTCCCACTCGAGAGCAGCTCCCCGAGCGCATCGAGGGCCCTCGTCGGGAACGAGCGGAGCGGGTAGTAGCCACTGATCACCCGCTGCGCTTCGTCGAGGTCTTCGATGCCGAGGTGACGAAGCAGGTAGCGGACGTCTTCTTCGTCGTGATAGCCCTCACCGACCCGCATGGCCATGCACTTCATCGCCAGCATGTACTTCGGGTTGGCGACGAAGATGCGCAGGTTGGAGTGTTCGATAAACTCATCGAACTCACCGTGATCGCTCAAGTAACCCTTGACTGCGTTATTGAGCCACGAGTCGGCAACGTTCTCGCGCTCCGCCACTCGCAGCGCGGCATCCAGAACCGCGCCTGATGGTTCGAAGACAGCGTCGACATCGTGCGTGGCGTCACGCGATCTCAGGGCCAGGCACATCACGGCTCCACCGGCGAGATGCACGATCCCGTGAACCCCCGCGCGTTCGAGCTCCTCATTCAAGGAATCGAAGAGGCGAAGGATTCGGGCACGCGAAAGAGGCGGCATTGGCTAGACCCGATCCCCGACACTCGAATCAACGAAGAGGTTGCGGCGGTTGAACGCCGGCGGAGAGTTCAAGAGCAAATGCATGCGCAGGCTGAGCAACGTCGAGCCGAAAGCGGGGAACTCGAGGGGAGGGATCTCTCGTGTCCAGGCGGGAGGCTTTCGCTTCTTCAGTGCGGCGGCGTGCTCGACCGTCGCCGCGAGGTAGTTCGACCAGTATTCGTCGAGCCCGGACTCGGGTAGCGTGGCGACGACCGACTCGAAGTCCTCTCCGTCGAGTTCCTCCAGCAGATCCAGCAGGTCTGCGAAGGCGTAGCCCGGCGATTCCGACCCGGCGATCTCCCGGACGAGCTTCTGGAATTGCGCCTGCGCAGTCGGGAGCAGTGAACTCAGGACCCAGTCGGAGACCGTCATCCCAGCTCTGCGCGCGTGGGCCTTGATGGCCGTCTTCTGAGCCGGAGAGACCCGAATTTGAAGCTGCTGGGATTTGCGACTCGAGGGCATCTGTGGATGTTAGCCATGTGTAATTACATGTCAATACATATAATGTTGGGCGATTCTCGAAGCAACGAGACGGGAGAGGCAGACTCAGGTTCCGGCCTGTTTCTGCCTGGATCCGCTCAGCGGGATTGACACGACCCTCGTCTCATCTGCAATCGGAATCGCAGTCT
>CBDUYG010000828.1:0-1924 GCA_965371385.1 uncultured Myxococcales bacterium
CTCGCCCTGGGGCTCCAGCTTCCCATCTACGACCGCAGCATCGTGCCGATGGACGAAGGCCATCTCGCCGCCGTTTCGATGTGGATCCAGAATGGCAAGTACCTCTACAAGGATCTCCACAGCGGGATCTTCCCGGGCATCTACCACTTCACCAGCGTGCTCTTCTGGATCTTCGGCAACGACCTCGTCGTCGCACGCTGGGCCGAGGTCGCGACGAATCTCTCCATCACCCTCTGCCTCTGGGCCAGCGGTCTGCGCGTCATGCGACCGGGCTTCGCCGCCGTCGCTCCCCTTCTCTACCTGGCCTTGATTCCTGTGGGCTTCCCGGTCCTCACGATGTTCAATTACTCGAGCCTGTCACTCGGCCTCAGCATGCTCTCCCTCTTCTTCCTGCTGCGCATCTTCGATACCGGCGCGCGGGGAGATGCCATCGGGCTCGGGGTCGCGCTGGCCCTCGCCGTCATCGCGAAGCAGAACTTCGGCGCGCTCGCCTTCATTGCCTGCCTCGTCGCCCTGCTCGCCTGGCGCCGGGGGTCGGCTCTCGAGGGTCGGGGGCTGGTCGCGGTGCTCATGCCGATCGCGATTTCGGGGATTGTCGTGACGCTCGGCGTGCTGAGCTACTTCCTCGTGACCGGAACGCTGATGGATCTGCTGGAGTCCACCGTCATCCAGCTCGGAGGCGATCAGCTTCAATCGTTCAACAACCCGATCCCCCCGATCTTCGGCAGACATCCGGCCACGGATCCCAGGTTCGTGTTCCTCTATACGCCACCTGGTTTTTTCAACACCATGCTTCACGGGGAGACGATCCTCGGACAAAACGTCACGCGGGAGGTTCACAGCCTCGCGATCCGCCTCTCCTACGGCATTCCCCTCGTCACCCTGGTGGCCGGCGCCCTCCTCGCGCTCGCGACCTGGCGTGAGGACGATCCGAGTGAGGCGCGGCGCATCCGCGTTCCCGTACTCTTCGCCCTGCTCTTCTTCCTCGGAATCTTCCCCTCGGCGATCTGGTCTCATCTCGCCTTCATCCTGCCCCCGATACTTCTGCTCATCGGCCTCCTGATGGACCGTGCGGATCTGCGCTGGTCGCGGCGGGGATCGGGGGCTGCGATCGGATGGCGGGCTGTCTGCGCTGCGATCGTTCTCTTTGCGAGCGGTGCGGGTGTGAGCATCTCGGCCGACATCGCACGCTGGCACCCGACACCTCTCGAACTGCCCCGTGCTTCCCTCTACGTATCGCCCGGCCAGGCGCAGCTCTACCGTGCCGCGGTGCGCTTCATCGACGACTGTGCTCCCCCCGGTGAGCCGATCTTCGTCGCGCCCTACATGCCGGTCGTCTACTTCCTCTCCGGCCGCGCGAACGCCACCCGCTACGACCTCACGATCCCCGGCAACGTCGAGGGAGATCTCATCATCGTGGGGCTCGATCAGAACCGGGCACGCTGCATCGTCTATGAGCCGGTGATGTATCCGGAGTTCCCACCCTTCCGGGAGCTCTTTCCCAAGGTCAACCGCTACCTGCGCCGCAACTACGAGGAACGCCAGGCGATCGAAGGCGGCGGCAGCCACTGGCAGGGCCTCGTGCGCCGGACAGCGTTCTCCCAGCCCCGGTCGGGTGCTCGAGCCGAAAAGGACGCCGGGGGCAGAGATGACGCCGGGAGCGTCAAGGCTCCCGAAAGCGTCGAGACTCCAAAGAGCGTCGAGGCTCCCGAGGGCGAGCTGCCGCTCGCGCCCGGAACGACGGTTCGCGCACACATGGAAGAGGAGCCGCCCCGGAATCCATAGGCAACGGGCCGGCAGCCCCTGGCTCCCATGACTCCCAGCGGCCCCGCCGATACAATCGACGCGCCATTCGCGTCCCTCCATCGCGGTCGATGTGGGATCGATGTGGGGACGGCGAACGCCACCGGTGACGGGAGTCGAG
>CBDUYG010000829.1:0-1922 GCA_965371385.1 uncultured Myxococcales bacterium
AACTTCGACGACGATCCCGCCTACATCGAACGCTTCGTGATGGAGCCCTGGATCGGGCGGCGCATCGAGAGCCCCCATGTAGCTCGGGTGGTCGTCTCCGAGCGCCGCTCGAGCTGCCTCTATTACCTGCAGGAATACGTCGAGGGTCGGTCCCTTGCAGCCTGGATCAGCGACCACTCCGAGCCGGTGATCGCGGATGTAATCGAGATCGTGGACCAGATCGCCAGGGGGCTGCGCGCCTTCCACCGTCGCGAGACCCTCCACCAGGATCTCAAGCCCGACAACGTGATGATCGACGATGCAGGGCGAGCCTGCATCGTCGACTTCGGCTCCTGCCACGTCGCGGGCGTTCACGAGATCACGGCGCCGATCACTCGCGATCGGATCCTGGGAACCGCCAGCTACGCGGCGCCCGAGTGCCGTCTGGGTGAGCAGGGCGGCATCCGGGCGGAGCTCTTCTCGCTTGCGGTGATCAGCTACGAGATGCTCACGGGTGGGGCGCTGCCCTACGACGAGCAGCTCGAGCGCGCTACTTCGCTGCGCCACTTCGAACGTCTCGACTACGTCCCCGCATATCACCGCAATCCCATGGTTCCCGTCTGGATGGACGGCGCACTTCGAAAGGCGCTCCAGGTCGATCCCGCGCGGCGCTACGGCGAGATCAGCGAGTTCCTCTACGACCTGCGCCATCCCAATCCGCGCTTCACACGCGAGACGCCCCTGCCTCTGGTCGAGCGCGATCCCCTGCGTTTCTGGCGAATCGTCGCGCTGCTCCTCGCCCTGAGCCAGCTCGCGACCCTCTGGCTCCTGCTTCGTTGAAGCGGCCTTCCGAGGTCTGCCATCAGGGGGGAGGCGGGTCGATCTGCCGGATCGAGGTGGATGCCCGACGATGGGACTCGAAGTGCAAGCCGGGTGGCGAACCGGGCTTCGATGTCTCGAGTGTGGCGTATTGACTCACCCGAGGGGTGGAGCGGGCGACTCTCGGATTGAATACAGGCCATCCAGGCCGATTCTCTTTCCATGGAACGAATCGTGCACATCTAATCCAGAGAGACTGAGATTCTGTGAGATCATTGATATGGCAGAGAGTTTCTGAGTCCTGTCGGTGTGGGTGGCGGACGGAATTTCTTACCTTTGAGGTGTTCGAGCCGGAATCGGGTCGCGGTTTGGAAGTCCTCGAAACGCCAAGGTCGGGAGTCCCAGCGGGATCCCGCCAGCTGGAACTTTGGAGATCGAAATGATTGGAACTCCCCCTTGGGCTGCAGCATCCGCGCAGCGACTTCAACTTCTCGTCCTATCCATCATGATCCTCGGCTCGGCTGCAGGCCTGGCTCGGGCGGTGGTGGCGGATCAAGGGACCTCGGTCGAGACGTGCATCGGCTGTCACGCACAAAATGGCGTGGTCCCGGTCGGTAACGTCGACAACCTGAATGATCTCCACTACGTCGACCTCGACTCGCGAGGGCCGGAGACGGAATCCGGCTACCGGCAGCTGAAAGTCACTCTCGCCTCGGTCGATGTCAGCGCCTCGCAGATCGTCGTGCTCTTCTCCGCTACGGACGAGGACGACAATGAGGTCGCGATCTTCTCCTCGGACGGCCGTCTCGTACTCGCGAAGCTGGTGGACGGTTCCGTCATCGATCCTCCGGATACGTCCGGTGATCCGACCGAGTGGCAGAGGCTTTTGAACGAGACGTTCGGTAACGGCGACCTGGAGCACATCGGCGGAGTGAACTATCGCTACACCACCGCCCCGACTTCGATCTCGATCTCGACCAACGATTCGCTTCGGGCCGTCATCGAGCTTTCCGCAAGCGACATCCCGGCCGGCAACGGCTGGTGTGACTTCGCCGCCAGCCTGAGCGCCGCCACCGATTGCGACCCTCCGACGGCCCCCCTCCACCGCGACATCGTGCAGACGG
>CBDUYG010000830.1:0-1921 GCA_965371385.1 uncultured Myxococcales bacterium
GCCCGGCGCAGCCTGGGGCAGGCAGAAGGTCGGCTGGCTGCCAACGAAGTCGAGCGGGATCGTTGGAGGGCTCGGGCCACGAGGCTCCTTCACGGATTGGGTGAGGAGATCGACAGCCAATTCGAGCGGTGGTCATTGACTCCGGCGGAGAGACAGGTGGCGCTACTGATCCTGAAGGGCCTCGGCCACAAGGAGGCTGCGAGCGTTCTGGATCGCAGCGAGCGGACCGTGCGCCAGCACGCCGTTTCGGTCTACCGCAAATCGGGACTCGCTGGGCGCGCCGAGCTTTCGGCCTTCTTTCTCGAGGATCTGCTCCTCCCCATGGACCAGGATGGCGAGCATGAGCAGGAAGATGGGCGGGAATTGAAGGTCGAAGCCGGAGTTACGAGGATGATCCCTTGACGGGCCACTCGACGGCACTGCTTCTCGCCCGTGGCCGATCGGTGAATCGACGAATTCGAGTCGCCTTCTGGAGCTGAATCGGGCTTCAGAGCGCAACTCCAGTAGCCCGGAATTCGTTCTCATCACCGATTCCCACCCGGATCGGCCCGCAAACGGGCCGGCTCAGCGCCTCCTCGCAAGCGATCCGCCTCTTGCGAGGCTATTGTCCCCGCTTCCCCGAAGCTTCACGGCCCGTGGCCCGGCCCGATTACCCGGAGGGACCGTCGGCGGTAGGATGAGGGGAAGAAACCGATCACTACGCCGCGCTCGCGACGCTGTGGGGGTGGCACGGGCCTCGAAGCCAGTTCGAGACGCTTCTTCCATGCTCCCGAAGGCCCGCCAGAGCGTGAGAATCAACAACTCCCAGCTCCATCCATACGAGCAAATCCAAGAAGAGGATCGAGATGACTTCGTCCCCCCCTGCCGGCGCTGACGCCGCAGAGCCGAACAACGACATTCGCGTCGAGACCGAAGAGACCGGCCCCGTACAGCGCACCGTGAGTGTGACGGTCGATCGCAAGAAGGTGCGCAAGGCCTTCGACAAGGCGTATCGAGAGCTCGGACGCAGCGCCGCAGTGAAGGGGTTTCGCAAGGGCAAGGCGCCGCGCTCCGTGCTCGAGAAGCTCTACGGATCCTCCGTCCCCGATGAGATCGAGCGCATCCTCATCCAGGAAACCTTGCAGGACGCGGTGGAGCTGTCGGGCGTGACGCCGGTCATCGAGCCGAGCATCGAGGCCGGGGTGCCCTCGGCGGACGCCGACTTCGAGTACACGCTGAAGGTCGAGGTGAGGCCCGAGATCGTGCTTCCCGATTTCGAGACCCTCGAGGCCACGAAGCCCGCCGTCATGGTGCTCGATCCCGAGGCCGACGAAGAGCTCGAGTCGATGCGAGAGCGCCACGCGGCCCTCGTCGAGGAGCCCGAGGATGCCCAGGTGGTGGAGGGGACGACCGTCAATTTCGATTATGAAGGCCGCATCGATGGCGAGCTCTTCGAGGGGGGGGCAGCGCAGGGGGCCGACCTCGAGATCGGCGCAGGTCGCATGATTCCCGGCTTCGAGGATCAGCTGATCGGGGCGCGAGCCGGCGAGAACGTCACGGTCAAGGTGACCTTCCCCGACGACTACGGCCACGATGAGCTGAACGGCAAGGACGCGGAGTTCGCCTGCACCGTCCACAGCCTCCAGCGCAAGCAGACCCCCGAGCTCGATGACGAGTTCGCCAAGGACGTCGGCGAATTCGAGACCCTGGACGAGCTGCGCCAGAAGGTTCGGGGCGACATCACCGAGCGCAAGGAGCGCGCCGCCAACGCGCAGCTGCACCGTAGCCTGATGGAGTCCCTGATCGAGAAGACTCCCTTCGAGGTGCCGCCGGGCCTGATCGATCGCCAGCTCAACGCCCAGATCCAGAACCTGCATCAGCAGTTCCAGGGGCAGCTCCCGCCCGATGTGCTGCAGGCCCAGCTGGTCCGCATGCAGGAGGA
>CBDUYG010000831.1:0-1919 GCA_965371385.1 uncultured Myxococcales bacterium
GTGGATCCTCGTCACCCTCTCATCCTCATCGAAGCCATCTCCTTCATGTCGCTCCATCAGATCACCGGGAAGCGCCGGCTCGGAATCACTCTCGCCTTCATCACGATGTCGGTCTGGGCAGTGCTCCCCCTCGTACTCAATCTAGTACTCGGGCAGATGGATCCCATCTCGATCAGCTGGGTTCGTTTCTCGGTCTCAGCTCTGATGCTCGGATCGGTGCTGGCGCTGCGAGGTGAGCTGCCTCGTTTGCGCGCGCTCCCGCGTCGCGGCCGGCTCCTGCTGGTGCTGGCCGTGGTCGCTCTCACCGCAAACTATCTCGGCTTTCTGGAAGGGCTCGATCGCACCTCTCCAACCACCACTCAGGTGCTGATCCAGCTCGCCCCGCTGATGTTGGCCCTCGGCGGGATCTTCGTCTTTCGCGAGGTCTTCAGCCCGGCACAGTGGCTGGGCTTCGTCGTGATACTGCTCGGCCTCGCCGTTTTTTCGGGGAGTCAGTTCCGGGAGCTCGTCAGCGACGAAGGGCGCTATCTGATCGGTGTCGCGTTCATCGGGTTTGCAGCAGCTGTCTGGGCCGTCTACGGACTCGCGCAGAAACAGCTCCTCACGGTGTTGGACACCCCGCAGCTGATGTTCTGCATCTTTGCGGGCTGCGCGATCGTCCTCACGCCCTTTGCGAGGCCCGCGTCGATCGCGAGCCTGGACGAAGCGGGATTCGTCGGGCTCGTCTTCGGCTCGATCGCGACCCTCGTCGCCTACGGGTGCTTCTCGGCTTCGCTCTCCCACGTCGAGGCCTCCCGGGTGAGCGCCGTACTGGCGCTGGTTCCGATGGGCACGTTGGCGAGCTCATTGCTCGCGCATTCGCTGGCTCCCACCACCTTCCCGACGGATCCGATTTCCGCAGTGAGCATCGCCGGGGCAGGGATGGTCGTGGTGGGCTCCCTCGTCACGGCCCTGGCCGGGCGCGTGAGCGAGGTCGATTCCCGTTGCCTGGGTAAATAGCTCCCACAAAACGGTTTCCCTGCGCGAGTACTGCCTGAGAGCTGCGGGCTCAGAGGGGGGCAGCTCTCATT
Source organism: uncultured Myxococcales bacterium (assembly GCA_965371385.1). Classification (GTDB taxonomy): domain Bacteria; phylum Myxococcota_A; class UBA9160; order UBA9160; family UBA4427; genus CBDUYG01. The sequence goes on from CBDUYG010000831.1 coordinate 1,071, forward strand.
ACAAGCATCGGAGAGGTGTGTCGAATGCAACTGTGTAGTGCGGGGCCACTTCCGCGCTCTCCCAAGTCTGTGATATAGAGAGGAGGTCGACATGTCGGGCGCGGTTGCTGAAGCAGGTATGAGCCGAGGCTGAAGGCTGTAGAGAAGTAGAAGTAGAGAAGTCGAGAATGATGATTTCTACCAGCACAGCGAAGCTTCGTTCGAACCTCGTACTCATCGTGCTTGCGACCCTTCTGGCGAATCCGGTCTTCGCTGCGCCCGCGCTCTTGAGCTACCAGGGGCAACTGATCGATCGTGTGTGGGCGCCGCTGGATGCGCGATCCAGCTGACGTTCCGACTCTTCGATGGGGACGAGCGTCTGCTCTGGTCGGAGGCCCACGAAGACGTCGGGGTCCTGGCAGGCTCCTTCCACGTTCAGCTCGGCCGCATTGCGCCGCTATCGCGTGAAGACTTCGCTGCGCAGGCTCTCTGGCTCGAGATCGAGGTGAACGGGGAGGTGCTGGAGCCCAGGCAGCTTCTCACGCCGGTTCCCTACGCCCTGCGAGCGAGCTGCGAGCCGGGCACGATCGTCGGCTGCTACAGCGGTCCCGAGGAGACGCTGAACGAGGGCCTCTGCCGCGCCGGAAGCCGTTTTTGCGGAGCGGACGGCCGCTACGGCGAATGCAAGGGGGAGGTCCTGCCGGCCGAAGACGATTGCTCACAGATGCTGGATGGAAGCTGTGATGGTGTCGTCAGCTGCGTCGTCGAACCCATCTGCGGTGATCGCTCGGTCGATGAGGAGCTGGGCGAAACCTGTGACGACGGGAATCTCTCGAACAACGACGCATGCCTCAATTCATGCCGGTCGGC
>CBDUYG010000832.1:0-1917 GCA_965371385.1 uncultured Myxococcales bacterium
CCCAGCGTGGTGACGCCCTGGCCGTGGATGCCGAGCCACACGTTCTCGTAGCGGAGCGCCAGAGGGAGAGCCGTGGCTGCATCTCTCGCGCCCGAGTGTCCGAATACGAAATCGACCTTGGGGAAGCTCGAGACCGCGCCCTCGTAGTGCCGGGGCAGGGCGTAGGGGTGGGTCGCTTCCGGCTCGATCCCGGCGCGTCCCGCGTGAAAGAACACGACCAGTCCGAGACGCTCGCAGGCCTGGTAGATTTCCATGACGTCCGGGTCGTCGGGATAGAAACGCTGCATCGGGGGGTGCAGCTTCACCACGCGCGCACCGGCGGCGGCGTAGCGCTCGAGCTTCGCGATGCGCTCGGGGTCTCGCGGATGCACGGACGCTGCCCGCAAGAGCCGCTGCTCGGCGCCGGCTTCGTCGATGGCCGCCAACCAGCGCTCGCAGAGGTCGTCGCCGAAGGGGACTCCGAATGCGATCGGCAGGATCAGGGCTTCGCCGACGCGGGTTGCATCCATCTCGGCCAACAGGTTGGGAATGGTCTGGGTCGCGGCGGCTGCGCTGCCCCAGGTGAACTGGGCGAGAGCGCCCTTGCGCAGCTCCCACAGGTCGTCCTCGCTGAAGTTCGCGTTGATGTAGACATCCAGGTCGAGGTCACAGCCGGGATCCTGCCCGTCGCAGTCGAGGAGATGCTGAACGCGCGCGGTGCGCGCCTGCAGATCGATCTCCGGCGCCAGCAAGAGCGACATGCCCAGGTGGCAGTGAAAATCGATGGCCGGAGGGAAATCATCTGCCACACAGCGTAGCCGGCCAGCGGAATCGAGCTCGAACCACGGCAGCTCGGCGAGGCCGCGATAGCCGCGGTAGCGCTGGGGGCCAAATGGACCCCGGCCCGACCGAGCTCGCTCGGCCTCCCACTGTTGCGCGAGGGCCGCGATGTCGGCGTCGGTGTAGCGCTCGGGGTCTTCGCCGCCGCCGCAGCCGGCTAGCGCCAGGCCTGTGGTTCCCGCAGCAGCGGCCACCAGGAACTGGCGGCGCGAGAGAGTCGGTGATTTCTCCATCCGGTGAGCATCGCACCTGGCGGGTGTCGGCGCTCGGCCTGAAGTTCATTCCGGTTCGGTCTGCCGTGGCCCTCAGGATCCGCAATCCCTGCCCAAGGATTACCTGGGCTCACAGCGAGGCGATGACTTCGGGGGGCAGCACATGAGCTTCCTTGCGCTCGAACCCGAGCACCCCTTTCAAGTCCTCGAGCGCCATGTAGAGAGAAGGGACGACGAGCAGGGTGAGGAAGCTGGCAACGCTGAGCCCCGCGACGATCGCCGCCGCAAAGGGCCCGAAGACCGGTGAGCCACCGGAGATCCCCATCGCCATCGGGAGCAGGCCGACCACCGTTGTGACGGTCGTGAGCAGGATGGCGCGGAAGCGCCTCTCGCCACCGATGCGCACCGACTCGAGGGCGCTCTTGCCGGCGTCCCTCTGCCGGTTCACGAACTCGATCAAGACGAGCGAATCGTTCACGACGATGCCCGCCAGCCCCACCATCGCGTAGATCACGTACATCGAGATCGCATAGTCCCAGACCCACATGCCGAGCACCACGCCGATCCACGCCAGGGTGATGACACCCATCACGACGAGGGGCTGGAGATAGGAGCGGAACTGGGCGGCGAGGATCGCGTAGATCGCGAAGCAGGCGATGATGAAGGCGCGCCCCATGTCGTCCATGGCCTCGTTCGTGGCTTCGTACTCGCCCCCGAACACCAGGCTGACTCCCGGGTACCTCTCCGGAATGTCCCCGAAGCGCTCCCTCAACGCGTTGTTGACGGTGGTGGAGGTGGCCTGGTCATTGTCCACGTCGGCATAGACGACTACGGCGCGCTGAGCCGCGTAGTGGTAGAGCCGCTGGTAGCCGCGTTCGAGGCTCAC
>CBDUYG010000833.1:0-1899 GCA_965371385.1 uncultured Myxococcales bacterium
GTCGACCGGGTGCGAGAGGAGTGAGGGGAGCCAGCTCCTGAGCTCCTTTGCGGCGAGCTCGGTCTGCTGATGGACTACCTTGGCCTGGGCCCCGCCGAACTCGGGCCGACGAACGTTGCCGATGTCGGGCCTCAGGAAGAGACCCGGGCAGCGCTCCTCGAGCTTCTCCTCCACGATGATCGACTTTGACATGATCTGGAACGTGTTGAAGATCGAGTCCGAGACGCTCGGTATCGGCGGAGTATTCGCACCAAACGAGGGAAGAACCATCAAGGCGGCTACGTAGCGGCATGCGTGGAGCCGCCTCCGACATGCGAAGCATGCCGCGCTACTCCAGCACCAGCAACTCGTGTGCCAGAATTTCGTGCTCGATGGCGTTGATTCCCAGCCTGGCATTGTCCAACAGCTCCGTGTCGGGCCTGGGCCCCGCCGGGCCGAGAAGGTCTCCGATCTCCGTCAGATCGTCGGCGGGATCCTCGACGGACCGCTCGAAATCCGACGTCACCGAGATCACACACGTCAGACCCAGAAGGGAATCTCCGGGCGGCCTCCCCATCCAGGTGGAAAGCTCGCCATAGGATTCAGCGCGCTCCGCGGTCGTCCCGCGGAATGCATCGACGTTGTCGATCAAGAGCACCCAACCCTCCATCTTCGACTCGCGGGCGATACCGGCAAGACGCTTCACCTCTTCGAAGTATTCCGAATCCGGTCGTGAGAGCGATGACATCCGGGCGGCTTCGATAGCGGCCCGGGAGATAGCCTCACGATCCCGCAGCTGGAGGTCGGGCGTCAGGAAGAGAGAACTGCAGAAGAAGTTGTCGGCCTCCGCAAGGCTCTTCAGACGATCGATCGCTTCGCCCCTCCTTTCTGTGGTCCCTCCCTTCAAGATCAGACCCGGAGGACGGTAGCCCCAGTCGAGTCCGAATCGGACCTTATTGAGTCGTTCGAGGTACTCCGACTCGATGCGTTCGGCATTTTTTCCCAAAGGGTGCATTGGCAAAACCTCCCTCGCACTTGAATCCAACATGACTCACACATCACCCGTGCCGTTGAGGTATGAGAATCCAGAAAGCCCTACACCCTCTGGCCTACGAGACGGTAAGTCCCCGTTACTTCTTACGCCTGTGTGATTTTTCGAACCTGGTCCGGGCCTCGCCCTCGACTCTGACGGCGTTACACTTCGCCTCGCATGTCCGAATCGATTCAACTCTCCGATGGACTCGAAGGGCGCGTCGCCGTGGTGACCGGGGGTGCGTCGGGAATCGGGCGTGCGACGGCAGAGCTGCTGGACCGGGCCGGCGCGCGGGTCTTCGTCGCGGATCTCCGCGAAGGCGACGGCCCGGGCGAGTTCGTCCGCACGGACATCACCGACCCCCGCGCCATCCAGGCGCTCGCGGATGAAGTGCTCTCCCGGGCCGGCGTTCCCTCGGCCCTGATCAATGCGGCGGGCTGGGACGAGATTCGGCCCTTCGTCGACAGTGACGATGCATTCATCGAGCGCATCATCGAGATCAATCTGCTCGGCTGCATGAAGGTGACGCGCGCCTTTCTGCCCGCGATGATCGAGGCCGGGGGCGCCAAGATCGTCAACGTCTCCAGCGATGCCGGGCGCGTAGGCAGCAGCGGTGAGACGGTCTACGCCGGTGCAAAGGGCGGAATCATCGCCTTCAGCAAGAGCGTCGCACGCGAGGTCGCCCGGGTCCCGATCCACGTAAACTGCGTCTGTCCCGGGCCGACCGATACCCCGCTCTTCGCATCGCTGCCCGAGAAGCTGCGCGGCGCCCTGCAGCGCGCAATACCCTTTGGCCGGCTGGCGAAGCCCGAGGAGGTCGCCCAGGCGATCCTCTTCCTGGCCGGTCGCCGCTCGGACTACATGACGGGCCAGGTGCTGAGCGTGAG
>CBDUYG010000834.1:0-1890 GCA_965371385.1 uncultured Myxococcales bacterium
GAGCTGGTGGCGAAGTACCGGACGGTCCTCAAGCAGATCGATTCGATCGGAATCTACAACGGTCAGCTGCGCGGGCTGATCGTCTCCCAGGAAGAAGAGCTCAGCTCGCTGCAGCGGCAGCTCGATCGCGTGGAAGAGGTCGGACGCAGCGTCACGCCCTTGATGCTGCGGATGATCGATGCGCTCGATGCCACCGTCGAGCTCGACCTGCCCTTCCTGATCGAAGAGCGAACCGAGCGGATCGCGGCGCTACGGAGTCTGATGACGAAGGCGGCCGTAACGAGCTCCGAAAAATACCGGATGATCATGGAGGCGTACCAGACGGAGAACGAGTACGGGCGAACGATCGAAGCCTACCGCTCGTCACTCAAGCGTGGCGATCGTGAGATCAAAGTCGATTTCCTACGCTTCGGTCGGATCTCCCTCGTCTATCAGACCCTCGACGGTCGCGAAGCCGGCGTCTGGAACCAGGAGAAGGGAGACTGGGAGCCGCTGGATGCGAGCTACCGCACGGCGATCCGCGAAGGACTTCGCATCGCACGCAAGCAGGCCGCGCCGGACCTCATGCGACTGCCCTTGCCGGTACCGCCGCCGCTCGGGAGGGAGAGCTGATGCGCGTCTTTCGACTGATCTTGATCCTGATCGCAGCGCAGCTGGCTGTGGGGACGGCCTTCGCCGCAGACGAGCCTTCGAGATCGTCCAAATCGTCGAAGGCCGGGCGCAACGCCCAGATCACCACGCCCCCCAAACCCAAATCCCTCGACGAGTTGCTCGAGATGGTGAGTCGGGGCTTCCAGGCCGAGCGCGAAGTGAATCGCCGCCGGGTGGACGAGTTCGTGAAGAACAAGGCCGAGCAGAAGCGTCTACTCAACGAGGCGCTCGCCGTGCTCGCGCGCGCGGAAGCCGTCGGTCAACAGCTCGAGCTCCGCTACAACGAGAACGAGCTCGAGCTCGCCACCGCCGAGGAGAGAATGACCGAGCGTCTCGGTGAGATGGGCGAGCTCTTCGGAGTCGTCCGCCAGGTCTCGAACGACCTCGCGGCCCAGACCTGGGATTCGCTCACCAGCTCCCACGGAGGCTCGCAGCGCGACGTGCTCGACCGCCTGGGGCGCGGGAGCGAGATTCCCACGACCCAGGATCTCGAGGTTCTCTGGCTGGAGCTGCAGCGGGAGCTAACCAAGCAGGGCAAAGTGGAGCGCTACCGGACTCGTGTGCTCACCATCGGAGGTACGCAGGAAGAACGCGAGGTCATTCGGGCCGGCCCATTTACCGCGATCTCCGAAGGTCAATTCCTGCTCTGGGAGCCTGAAGACCAGATCCTGCGCGAGATGGGGCGTCAGCCGCCTTCTCGTCACACCGACACCGTGACTGCCTTCGAGAGCTCTCCCAGCGGCGTGTATGCGAAGTTGGCGCTGGATCCGTCGCGGGGTGGGCTGCTCGTCGCATTGATCGACACGCCGAGCCCCACCGAGCGGGTGCAGCAGGGCGGCTACGTGGGTGCCGTGATCATCGTGCTCGGAATCCTCGCGGGGCTGGTCGGTCTGTGGCGCTGGGTCATCATCGCGATGACGAGTGCCAAGGTAACCCGCCAGCGCAAGAGCGACCGGATCCTCACGGGAAACCCCCTCGGTCGGATCCTCAGCGTTGCCGAGGAGCACGGCGATGCCGATACCGAAACACTCGAGCTCAAGCTCGACGAAGTCGTCTTGCGCGAGAGCTCGCATCTCGAGAACTTCCTGTGGTTGGTGAAGACCGTGTCCGTGATCTCGCCCCTACTCGGGCTACTGGGAACCGTGACCGGCATGATCCAGACGTTCCAGGCCATCACCCTCTTCGGTGCGGGAGACCCGAAGATGATGGCCGGGGGCATCTCCCAGGCCCTGGTGACGA
>CBDUYG010000835.1:0-1870 GCA_965371385.1 uncultured Myxococcales bacterium
CAAGATGGAGCAGGATGTGAAGGGCTTCCAAGACGAGACGGACACCCTCGCGGCACGCCTCGACGCCGACGCGAGCGGCGAGCGGCCGACCGGGAGCTATCTGCGCGCCAAGATGTGTGGCCGCTGGCCGAACGGCGCTCTCGTCGAGCCGGGCCAGAGGACGCAGCCTCCGGATCCAGGCAAGGATCTGAACGATTTTGATTTCAGCGAAGATCCGGCCGGTGAAGGCTGCCCCATGGGCTCACATATTCGCCGCTTGAATCCGCGCAACGACGACGTCGTGCCGGGGCGAAAGCGGTCGCTGATACGACGCGGCTTCCCCTACGGGCCCAAATACGATTCCAAGGTAGAGGATGAATCGAAGCGGGGACTCCTGGGGCTCTTCATCTGTGCCAGCCTCGAGGATCAGTTCGAATTCCTGATGCACGACTGGGTGGACCGGGCTCCGCTTCGCAAGAGCCGTAAAGGCGGGGCCAAGGATCCGTTGATCGCCGGCCAGGACGAGCCGGGCGCGATCCTTCACATCCCGGTAGAGGGTCTCGGCGGTCACGAGTTGCGCGGGCTACATTCACATGTGACGACGAAGGGCACGCTCTATGCCTTCTATCCGAGCATTCCGGCGATCGCGAGGATCGCCCAGCAGCCCGATCAGAACGCGGATGATGCCGAGTCGAAGACTGAGTCTGATTCATGGTCGGAGCCGGAGTTGGAGCCAGAGTCGGAGACCGAGTCATAGCTGGAGCCCGAGCCGATCTCCGCTTGGACACTTGCTCGGGGAAGCGGCGAATCCCTCGATCCAAATGGAAGCGCGCGAATGACGTTAGGCAACGAGATCGACAATGGAATCGGAAGTGGTTCCCAGGGTGAGCACCGACAGCTCGCGGTTCTCTTTTGCGACCTCATTGGCTCCGCCGAGATCAGCGCAAAGGTCGACGCCGAGGATTGGCGCGACATCCTACGTATCTACTACGAAACCTGCGAGGCGGTGGTCGCCCGCTACGAGGGACACATCGCACAGTACCTCGGCGACGGACTGCTCATCTATTTCGGGTTTCCGATTTCGTTCGAAGACAACGCCTACCGCGCCGTGATGGCCGGACTGGATATCATGTCCCAGATCGAAAGGATGAGCGACGAGGTCCGTACCATCATAAAGCCGGCTCCCTCCGCGACCACCCTTCACCTGCGAATCGGGATCCACGCGGGTTTGACCGTGGTCGACGAGCTCGGCCTCGACAGTCCGGACGAGTTCATCGCCACGGGGCTCGTGCCCGCGATCGCGTCGCGACTGCAGGAGAAAGCCGCCTGCGACACGATCGTGATCAGCGAGGCCACTCATCGGCTGCTGCACGGCAGCATCGATTGCAAGAGCCTCGGCGAGCTGAGCCTCAAGGGGATCGGTGATCCGCTGCACGCCTATCGGGTCATCGGTTCGAAGAGACGGAGAGGGCGCTTCCACGGCTCGGAAGAGCGCGGCTTGACGCCCTTCGTCGGCCGCGCAGAAGAGCTCTCGTTCCTCGCCCGCGTCTGGGGTGAAATCGAGGCCGGCTCCGGACGGGTCATCCTGGTGGAGGGGGAGGCGGGAATCGGCAAGACGCGACTCTTGCGAGAGTTCTCTCGCGGTCTGGACGAGGAATCCACCCTTTCCCTGACCCTGCAATGCTCGTCCCACCATCAGAGCAGCGCGATGTATCCCGTCATTCGTCTCCTCGAGGCCCTGGTGGGCATACGCGAGAGGGACAGCGAAAGCGAGAAGCTGACGAAGCTCGAGCAGGCGATCACAGAGGCGGGTCTCGAGCTCGAGTCGGCCGTCCCGCCCATGTGCTCGCTCCTCTCGATATCGCACGAGGGTCGCTATCCAGACCGCGAC
>CBDUYG010000836.1:0-1867 GCA_965371385.1 uncultured Myxococcales bacterium
AGCGTATCCGTGCCGCAGATCACCTCGAGCAGGCCCTGCTGGGCCAATCGCTCGATCAGGCGCCGGTACTTGGGCAGCAGCCCCGCGTGGTGGATCCCGATCCCGTGCCGCACGAAGCGCTCGACGTCCTTGCCGTAAGGGGAGTCGAAGCGAAACCCGATCAGCTCCCGGGAGATCGCTCGCCGGGCGTCCCGGGTTGCGATGTTGGCGCTCGTCAGCGCCTGGGCCTGATCCGCTGCGTCGCGCTGGGTGAAGTGGACGATGTAGATCGGCGCCTTCCGGCCGGCCAGGAGCTTCTCGATCGTCTCGTGGATCGGCGTCTCGACATACGCGAAATCGAGAGGCACCGGGCGCAGGGAGCTGTGAACGCGCGCTACCGGGACCCCCGTCCGCGCCTCGATCAGCTCCTCGATCGTTCGGGTGTCGCCGAGGGTTGCGGACATCAGCAGGTACTGGGTATGACGCAGGCTCAGCAGAGGCACCTGCCACGCCATCCCCCGATCGCGATCCCCGAAGTAGTGGAACTCGTCCATCACGACGTAGGGGGCATCGAGCGACTCCCCCTCGGAGAGGGCCATGTTGCTGAGGATCTCGGCCGTGCAGCAGAGAATCGGGGCGTCCCGGTTGATGCTCGCGTCGCCGGTCAGCATGCCTACGTTCTCTGCCCCGAATTCGTCGCAGAGGTCGAAGAACTTCTCGCTCACGAGGGCCTTGATCGGGGCGGTATAGAAGGAGCGCTCGCCGTGGCACATCGCGTGGAAGTGCAGGCCCTGGGCGACCAGCGATTTTCCCGACCCCGTGGGCGTGCTGAGGATGACGTGGCGCCCGGTCGCGAGCTCGAGCAGCGCCTCCTCCTGGGCCTCGTAGGCGCTGAGGTTGGTGGCCTCGACCCAGCGCAGGAATCGGTCGAGGATGACCTCGGAATCCAGGATTCGACCTTCCGGGACGTACTCGCTCAGTCGAGGAGGTGCCTTGGGAGGGGAGTGTGAGGGCGTAGGCGCCTCTTCCCGGATCTCATCAGCCACTGCGGCGCATTTCTCCTGGAACCCCGAAGCCGTCGAAGGGCACTCACAGACGGGTATACTGACGGCACCCGGGGGTAACGCCGGGAGACGCCACGGGCCGAACGAGAGTCGTGAGTCCACACCTCACTCGCGAGCGGCCTGCGAATCGAACGATTCGTAGGAATCGAACGAATCGAACGAATCGAACGAGGGCCGAAGGCGAAGCTGCTGGACGATACACGAGTGGGAATCGCAAGAATAGGAAGGAAGAGTGAGATGATGAATCAAAACTGCTCTCGGCTCGCGTCGAAGAGGACTTTCGATCGCCTCTGCCGCCGCACCCTGGCGACCGGCTCCGCGTTGGTCCTGGCGGGCGCCTTCTGGGTCTTCGATGTCTCCGCCGACGCCCCCTCGGTGACGGACCTGAGCACCGTCGACGTCGAGATCATCGAAACCGGGGACATCGTCGAGGCCCTCGCCGTACCGCGGGGGACTCGAATCCGGCCGGGCAGCCGTCCCCGCGTCCGGCTCCCCGTCTATTTCGAATTCAACTCTGCCTATCTCAAGCCGGAGGCCAAGGACCTGCTCACGAAGGTCGGCAGGGCGCTCACCACCGAAGATCTCGAGGGCTACAGCTTCTCGGTCGAGGGGCATACCGACAGCCTCGGCGGGGAGCGGTACAACACCGAACTCTCCACCCGTCGGGCGGACGCGGTCAAGATCTATCTCTCGGATCAGGGTGTGCCGGCGGACCGGCTGGAGGCCGTCGGACTCGGTGAGGGCTCGCCGGTGGACTCGAACGACACCAACTCCGGCCGGCAGCACAACCGCCGAGTCGAGATCATCAACATGGGAGCCGAGTC
>CBDUYG010000837.1:0-1852 GCA_965371385.1 uncultured Myxococcales bacterium
TGTCGTCTCTCCCGGGGCTGGCGTACACTCGTAGCGCCATGAAGACCCTGCTCGGGAAGATGTTGCTCGCAATCGGCTTGCTGGTACTGCTCCCGGTTGGGAAGTCGGTGCGGGCCGAAGATTCCCTCCGCCTTTCCCTCCCCCCGCCTCTCCCCCTCTCCTCGGCCCTCGGCTGCACGCCCGATTCCTTCACCATCGTCGGCGTGCCGGACACCCAGGGCAACCGGCCGCGCGACGACCAGCTCGTCGAGTCCTTTCGCGTTGCGCTCGAGCAGAAGGCCCTGTGGGATGCGAGCAGCGGAGAGAAGGGCTGCAACATCGTCTTCGTCACCGGATACGGCGACGTCGTGGAAACCATCTACGGCAGCTACGGCGTGGCCCAGATGAAACACATGTCCCGGGTCTATGCCGCACTGCAGGACAAGAGCCTGGAGATCCCGGGAGACCCCCAGGTTCCGTACCACGTTGCCAACGGGAATCACGACTCCTGGCGGGCTTATGGGGACAATGCCTTTCATTTCAAGCCGCCGGGCCGCGATCCCGAATTGGTGGCGACCTTCCTCGAGTACTTCCCTGCGAGCCGCTTCGTGCCGCCGGGGCGCGGGGGCTGGAACGAGGAGCCCCTCACGTTCTCCTACCGACGGACCAGCGAGGAAAGCATCGGATCGGTCGGAGTGAACTCGTGGCAGATCGTATCGACGAACCTCGAGGTCGAGGGCGAGCCCCTCGAGCTTCTCCACCTCGGGCTCGAGTGGGGATGGTTCACCCCCGGCGCGAAGGTGCTCGAGTGGGCGGCGGAGCGGGTTCGCGAGCACCCCGGACTTCCCGCCTTCGTCACCACCCACCTCAACCTCGCGGTCGTCAAGGTGAAGCCCGACCGCTGCGGCAGCAACTTCGGTCCGCAGGGTCCCCACCTCTTTCGCGATCTGATCAATACGCAACCGAGCATCTTCGCCGCCATGAACGGGCACGCGCTCATCAAGATGGATGCGGCGCCCGAGTGCTACGTCGCGGTGAGGAATCGCCACGGGCTCGATACGGTGCAGCTCTACAACAACTATCAAGAGATCGGGCCCGAGGGAGAGCGCGGTCTCGGCTACCTGGTCTATATGACCTACGACCTGCCCGGGAAGAAGCTCCGGGTGCGGGTTCATTCCGCGCGCCACGGATTCCGCGACGGGCGGCGCAGCAATGGGACGCCCGCGAGCAGCCTCGATCTCGACTTCGACCTTCTGCGCACGGTCGAGCGGGTCCGGCGCGATGCGCTTCGCCAAGCACCCGCCTCCGGTGCAGAGACCGCGCCTGCGACCCCGCGGGCCGCTCCAGCCACTCTGCCCACTACGATCTCACCGAAAAAGGGCGAAGGGAGCTGATCCGCGGCGGCTTGTTCGAGCGGAATGCATTCGGTACCCCTCGTCGGCATGGAGCTCTTCCTGATTCGTCACGGTCTGCCGCTTCGCGTCGAGAACGACGACGGCGCGCCCGCCGATCCGCCCCTCTCCGAGGAGGGGCACCGCCAGGCACGCCTGCTCGCGGCATGGCTCGTGGACGAGCGGATCGACGGCATCTATTCGAGCCCCATGCGCCGCGCCCGCGAGACCGCCGAGCCCCTCGCTGAGCGCCTGGCCCTCGACATCACGATCGAGCCGGGGATTGCCGAGATGGATGCGACCGCGGATACCTACATCCCGATGGAGGAGCTGAAGGAGCAGGAGTACGAGCGCTGGAGGGCGTTCGTCAGCGGTGGATATGCGTCCGAGCATGACTTCCGGCGCTTTCACGCCGAGGTGGTGGCGGGAATCGAAGGGATCATCGCGGCCAATCCCGGCCGCCGGATCGCGATCTTCTGTCA
>CBDUYG010000838.1:0-1844 GCA_965371385.1 uncultured Myxococcales bacterium
ATGCCCAGCAACCATCTACATCGACCATCTCATCGACAATCTATGGATATAAAGTGCCCCAAAAACTGGGAAAAGTTCTTGCAAAGTCAGCTCTTATTGCCAATTATGTAGTAAATATTCTCTCTAATCATGGATATTGAGCAATAACTTGCCTCAGCACTTGGACGATATCGATCGACGAATTCTGAAGATCCTGCAGGCAGATTCGAGCATCTCGACGGCCGAGATCGCGAAGCAGGTCGGACTTTCGCTTTCGCCATGTTGGCGCCGGATCCGCCGGCTCGAGCAGACCGGGATCATCCGCGGGCGGGTCGCTCTTCTGGACCGCCACGCCCTGGGGCTCGAGGTGACCGTCTTCGCGAGCGTGAAGCTCTCGCAGCACGGGACCCTGGCCCTGCCCGAGTTCGAGGCCGCGATCGAATGCCTGCCCGAGGTCATCGAGTGCTACGCGATGACGGGCGAGGTCGATTACCTGCTTCACGTGGTCACGCGAGACATCCGTGCCTACGAGCGATTCCTGCGGGAGCACCTGCTGCAGCTTCCCACGGTGAGAGAGGTCCACTCCCAGATCGCCCTCAGTCAGCTCAAGTACACGACCCAGCTCCCGCTCCGGGAAACAGACGCGAGCTAGCCGGCTGCGTCGCGTCGTGGACTCGCCGGCGCGCGAGCCTCGGGAGGGGAAATCGCGCCTCCGGCGAGCTAATCAATCAGCGTGCCGGCGCCCCCGCCGGTTCGGAGGCACGAGATGACCCTCGAACGAATCGAAGAAAAGAGCGGCGACGCGGTGCTCCTCCACGCCGAGCGTGGTGAAGTGCGACTCTCGGAATATTGGAAGGATCGAACCTCCGTCTTCATCTTCCTGCGCCACTTCGGCTGACCTCTCTGCCAGCGGCACCTCGTGCAGGTGCAGGGAGAGATCGAGGGCTACGAGGCCCGGGGCGCCCAGGTGATCGCGATCGGTCAGGGAACCGGTGACGAGGCGGCCCACTACTGCGGCAAGGCGGGGGCCGAGTTCGACTGTCTCGGCGATCCCGAGAAGGAGGCCTACAAGCTCAATGGCCTCGAACGCGGAAGCTGGTGGAGCGTGATGCTCAAGGACATGATCGTACATCCGGTCGAGTCGGTCTCCCTGATCGCGCAGGCCGATTTGAAAGCGGCCCAGCTTCCCGCATCGGATCCTCTGCAGCTCGGCGGGGTCGCGATCGTCGACCGCGAGGGAGTCGTGCAGTACCGCCACATCGCCCGACGCCCCGACGATGTCCCGAGCAACCAGGAGATCTTCGACGCGCTGGACCGGATGGCGGCTGCTTGAACCGCCACCCGTGAACACCGCCCGGGGTGCAGGAGAGAGCCTGCACTGAAGGCGATTTGCTGCCCCCAGCGAGGATGAGGGCGAAGCTGGCGTACTCCCCACCCGGCACGGGTCTTGCGATGGCAAGAGCCCATGATGACAGAACTCAACGACACCTATGACGACTACGACTACGACGATCGGGTGCGGATTCGGCGGCGTCCGAGCCCGGGAATCGCCGCGGTCCTTTCGGTTCTGATTCCGGGCCTGGGCCAGGTCTATAACGGCCGGATCCTGGCGGGGCTCGTCTGGTTCCTCGCGACCTCGATCGGCTACTCCGCCATCCTGATCCCAGGATTCCTGATTCACGTGCTCTGTGTCTGGTGCGCGTACCGCGACGCCCGGTTCTGGCCCCGCTACTGATCGGACGATTCGCCACGCTTGGGAAGATGGCATCTAAGACTCTGAAAATACTAAAGTAATTCTCCCCTGGAGAACCTCTGCCTCGATCGGCCGAAGGCGCGGCGCCTCGGCTCGTTGCGGACCGGTCCTT
>CBDUYG010000839.1:0-1833 GCA_965371385.1 uncultured Myxococcales bacterium
GCATAGATGGCGTCGAGTTCCTCAGTGACCCGGTACATGACCTTGGGATTTCGGAGCATCTCGATGAGGGCCCAGGACGCGACACCCTGGCTGGTGTGATGCCCGGCCAGCATCATCCCGATGATCATGCCGGTGATCTCCGAGCGGCTGTATCTCTTATCGCCGTTTTCGTCGATGAGCGAATCCATGATCGTCAGCAGATCTCGGCATCGCCGCCCCTCGGCCTCTCGGGTGTCGAGTATGTTGGTGATGAGGTCGACGAGCTGCTGGCGCGCCTTGTCGCGCGCCCAGAACGAGGGAAGCGGCAGGTAGGGGTTCACGTACGCGAAGGCATCGGTACCGCGTTCGAGGTTCTGGAAGGCGGCTGCGAACTCGGCCCCCTTGACGGCCAGGTCGTCCCGAAACTCCTGCCCGATCAGCGTGGCGGTCGAGGTGTAGGTCGTGAGCTCACCGAAGAAATCGAGCAGATCGATTTCACCCGAGTCGCCCAGCTTCTCGCACATCGCCTCGGTTTCGCCGGCGATCAGGTCTGCGTGGCGACGCATATGGTCGTCGCGCAGCGCGCGTGTGCGGATGGCTCTCTTGCGCTCCTCAACGGGAAGATCGAAGACGACGCCGGCGCCGAAGATCGGTTTCATGAAGGGGTACGCGGCGGCCTGATCGAGCTGTTCGTCGGGAGCCCGAAAGAAAGCCTGTTGCGCCTCTGCCCCGAAGAGCAAGGTGACGTGGGTGCCCGCAAGGTTGATCTCGCCGACTTCGCCACATTCGTCATGGGCCCGCGAGAAGAGGGGAATGGGCGCACGACGAAGCTCGAGCAGGTGACCCAGACCGGGAAGTCCGCGTGAGACGCGAGGCGGAGCTTGTCCGGTGCCGCCACTTTGCGGGTCTGCTGTGGATGGAGCTGCAGTCATTTCCTCTCCTCCAAGGGCACCGCTGCGCGGCATTCGACTACCATATACAATTTACTTGCATTGTAAATGGTACTCTTGTACAAACCTCCGGCGAGCGCTTCAGCCCCTCGTACGTGGACCGTCAATTGGGTCGGGCGCACCTCCGGCAGCACACAGGCGTCCGAGGTTGCTCCCTGTCGGCCAGATCGGGTGCTGGAGCCGAAGGCCCATTCCTCGATCCACCTCCCAGCCCCTCTGGTGGTGCTGGATGGGATCGGGGGGGAGGGGGCGAATGGAGATCGGGGCGAGATGAGTGAGGCACTGGAGATTCCCAAGCGGCGCCGCGAAAGGCGCAGCCATGCCGAGCGCACGGCCGAGACCCAAGGGCGGATCAAGGCCGCGGTCGTCGAGGCCATCGCTGAAGTCGGCTTCCAGCGAGCCACCGCCGCGGAGATCAGCCGCCGCTCCGGCGTGAGTTGGGGAGCGGCCCAGCACCATTTCGGTGACAAGGACGGCATCCTGACCGCGGTTCTCGTCGACTCATTCAATCAATTTGCGGCTGGACTCTCCGGTACCTCGGTCGAAGGAAAATCCCTCGAGGAGCGGGCTTCTCTCTTCGTCGATGCGGCGTGGAAGCACTTCGGCAGCTCCCACTACCGATGCACGTTCGAAATCCTGCTCAACATCTCGCCCGTCGACTGGGCATCGCCTGAACACCCGCTGCGAGATTCGACCCTCAAGGCGTGGGGCAGCCTCTGGACCCGCTTCTTCAGTGATACGGGCCTGTCACGTCGCCGAATGGTGGCCGTCCAGTACTATACGATTTCGGTCTTGTCGGGCCTCGCGGCGATGAACAAGCTCGAGGGTCCCACTCCGGCACGGCGCCGATTGGAGCTGGAGTTCTTGAAGGACACCCTCACGCGGGAGCTTCGCGGTCCGGATC
>CBDUYG010000840.1:0-1825 GCA_965371385.1 uncultured Myxococcales bacterium
GTCTATGAGCCCGGTACGCAGGTGCAGGACACGCGCGTCACGATCCTACCGCGCAACTCCGACGCTGACGATGCCATCAGCCGGGCAGATGCCGTCAGCCGGGCAGAGGTATAGAGAGTGGAGACTCGAGTCGCGAACCGGCAGATTGCCATGGTGCTCGACCTCAACAAGTGCATCGGTTGCCAGACCTGCACCATCGCGTGCAAGAAGCTCTGGAACAAGGACACCGGTACGGCATACGCGTATTGGAACAACGTCGAGACCCTGCCGGGCGCGGGATACCCGCGCGACTGGACCGGGAGCGGTGGTCGCACGAAGCAGGGTGAAGTGAAGGCGGGCAAGATCCCCAGCCTCGACGAAGGGTACGGCCGCGCATGGACGTTCAACCACGAAGAAGTGCGTGGGCCGGCAGCAAAGGCGGAAGGCTCCACGGGCAAGGGCGGGAAGAAGCCCTGGCTGCGGCCCGATCGCGCGCCGAAATGGGGTGCCAACTGGGACGAGGATCGCGGCGCCGGTGACTATCCCCAGGAGAATCACTACTTCTACCTGCCGCGCCTTTGCAATCACTGTACGCATCCGGCTTGCCTCGATGCCTGCCCGCGTACTGCGATCGAGAAGCGCGATGAGGACGGCATCGTGCTCGTCGATCAGGACCGCTGTCATGGCTACCGGTTCTGTGTCGAAGCCTGCCCCTACAAGAAGGTCTATTTCGATCCGGAGCGGCAGGTCAGCACGAAATGCATCTTCTGCCTGCCCAGGGTCGAGGAAGGCGTAGCCCCCGCATGTGCACGCCAATGTCCCGGGCGCCTGCGCTTCGTGGGCTATCTCGACGACGAGAACGGGCCGATCTGGAAGCTCGTCAACCAGTTCAAGGTGGCGCTGCCGCTGCACCCGGAGTTCGGACTCGAGCCGAACGTCTTCTACGTGCCGCCGATGAGCCCAGCGAGGCTCGACGAGAAGGGCCGGCCTACCAGCGAGCCTCGAATTCCTATCGACTACCTCGTCTCACTCTTCGGTGAGCCGGTGCGGAGGGCGCTCGAGACGCTCAATTCCGAGCGGGCCAGGCGGCGTCAAGGGGAGCCCAGTGCCCTCATGGATCTCTTGATCGCATACGACTGGAACCAGAATTTCGCGTTGGGCTCGGGGAAGCGGGAGGTGTTGTAATGCGACAAGAGATCTCGTTGATCGCCGCACCGACAGCCATGTCGCCGGGCGGGTACGTCCGAGTCGCCTTCGCGAAACGCGATATTCCGAAGACCCCACGTGCAGGACTGGAGGCCGTTCGTGACGGTCGAATCTGGCGAATCCGGGTGGACTGGGATTGTGCCGAACCGGCATACGCCATCGGCGACGACGTCGATGGCTTCGTCGACGCCGTGGCGGTGCTCGCCCCGACCACTCCCGATGCGCAGTGGATGACGATGGGCGCGCCCGACAAGGCCGTGGAAGGAGCTCTCTGGCGCGCCGATCGAAGGGAGCTGATCGGCATTCGTGCGGAAGGGCTTGGCACTGTCGAGCGGCGTGCGGTGCCTGATGGCTGGACCGCGAATGGCACATGGAAGGCGGGAGCCTGGCAGGTGGAGTTCGAGCTCGATCATTTTGCCGTGCTCGACTCGGATACGCGACTCGCCCTCGCCATCTGGCAGGGCGGCCAGGGAGATCGCGCGGGCTTGAAGTCGGTCGCTCCGGGTTGGGTCGAGCTGGAGTAGATGATGGGCGATCGTTTCGATGCAGCACTGCCTATCGCGGGTTGGGCATGTATATGGAGCCCATCAGCACCGATCGATCTGCGCAACGAGGCCTGGCAGGCGCTCCAGCTTCCCGG
>CBDUYG010000841.1:0-1823 GCA_965371385.1 uncultured Myxococcales bacterium
CCGATGATCGGATCACCGCCGATGCCGAGGCAGGTCGACTGACCGATCCCGATACGCGAGAGCTGATCCACGGCTTCGTAGGTGAGCGTACCCGAGCGTGACACCACACCCACCGGACCGGGCCGGGTGATCTGCGCCGGCATGATCCCGATGCGACACTGCTCCGGCGTCACGACACCCGGGCAGTTGGGACCGACGAGCCGGGTATGCGTACTCTTGATTGCCGCCCCCACCTTCGCCATGTCGTTGACCGGAATGCCTTCCGTGATGCAGATGGTGAGATCCAGCCCCGCCTCCGCGGCCTCCAGGATCGCATCCGCGGCCCCCGGCGGCGGCACGAAGATCACCGACGCGTTGGCGCCGGTAGCCTCGACCGCGTCGGCAACGGTATTGAAGACAGGGATCCCGTCGATCTCGCTCCCGCCCTTGCCGGGGTGCACACCACCCACGACCTGGGTGCCGTACTCGACGGAGAGCTTCGCATGGAAGGTCCCCATCTTGCCCATGCCTTGAACGATCAGCTTCGTATTCCTGTCGCAGAGAATCGACATGGTCTTATCCCTCTCCCCGAGCGGCCACCGCGCGCTCTCCGGCTTCTTGTAGGGTCTCGGCCGGGGTGATGTCGAGATCGGACTTCTCGAGGATCGCCCTGCCCTCCTCGGCGTTCGTGCCCTGGAGACGAACCACGAGGGGCACGGTGATGCCGAGGTCGGCGGCAGCCGCGACCACGCCTTCGGCGATGAGATCGCAGCGCACGATGCCGCCGAAGATGTTCACCAGGATGACCTTCACCTTCGAATCCCGCAGGATCAGCTTGAAGGCTTCCTTCACCTTGTCCTTGTCGGCACCTCCCCCGACATCGAGGAAGTTGGCCGGCGAACCTCCGCAGAAGGTAATCATGTCGAGGGTCGCCATCGCGAGGCCCGCTCCGTTCACCATGCAGCCGATATCGCCGTCGAGGCCCACGTACGCGAGGTCGAGCTCGTTTGCCTGACGCTCACGCTCGTCCTCTTCGTCGGGGTCGCGCATCTCGGCGACGTCCTTGTGACGATAGAGGGCGTTGTCGTCGAAGTTGATCTTACCGTCGAGGGCGATCACGTCGCCGCTGCCGGTGATGACGAGGGGATTGATCTCGACCTGGGAGGCGTCCCGCTCGATGAAGAGCCGGAAGAGTCCCTGGACGAAGGGAACGAGCTTCGCGGTCACGTCCTTACCGAGGCCCAGGCCAAAGCCGAGCTGGCGCACCTGGTAGTCGCGCAGGCCCAGGTTGGGATCGACGTGCACGGTGAGGATCTTCTCGGGGGTCTTCTCGGCGACCTCCTCGATCTCCATGCCACCCTCGGTCGAGGCCACGATTGCAAACTTCTCTTCGGCGCGGTCGAGAAGAATCGCGCAGTAGAGCTCCTTCGCGATGTCCGAACCCGCCTCGACGTAGACCTTGCGCACCAGCTTGCCTTCGGGCGGCGTCTGGGGCGTGTGGAGCGTCATTCCGAGAATCTCGCTCGCGGCCTCCTTGGCCTCGGCGGGACTCTTTGCGAGCTTCACACCACCGGCCTTGCCGCGGCCACCGGCGTGCACCTGGGCCTTGACCACGACAACCGACGTGCCGAGCTCGCGCGCGGCCGTCTCGGCCTCGCCCGGCGTCGTCGCCAGGATGCCTTCGGGTACGGCGACACCGAAGCTGCGAAGCAGCTGCTTCGCCTGGTACTCATGTACGTTCATCGGATCCTCCAAGCCGGGCGCGGCTGCGGGCGGCAATAGCACTGCGTTTTCGGGACCTTCTCACTGCGTCGATCCTCGACGTACTGAAAGTACGCCTCCGC
>CBDUYG010000842.1:0-1817 GCA_965371385.1 uncultured Myxococcales bacterium
TCGCCTTCGTTCGCCGATCGTGGATCAACTTGTAGCGCCCATCGGTAATGGAGAAGCGCCGCTTCAGGTGCTTGTGCTGGCTGACCGAACGGGTGCGGGTGGTTCGGCCCGATTCGATCGCGGGCAGCAGGTTCTCGCCCTGGACATAGGGCGGCGCGTCGAGATCGAGCTTCGCGAGGATCGTGGGCAGCAGGTCGATGGACTCGACGAGCCCCTCGACCCGGCGCCCGGCGAACTGGCTGCCGGGAAGCTTGATCATCAGCGGCACCGTGACGCTCTCCTCATAGACCTGGGAGTGGAGGAAGCGACCGTGCTCGCGAAACTCTTCGCCGTGATCCGAGGTGACGATGATGAGCGCGTCGTCGTAGATTCCGAGCTCGCGAAGCCTGGCGAAGAAGACCGAGAGCTCGTCGTCCAGGTAGCGGACTCCCCGCTCGTAGTAGTCGATGAGACGCTCGATCTCGCGAGCGCCGATCTTGCGCTTGCGGCGGTCGGCGGCCTGGAGATACGAGGTCGCGCACTGGCCCCTCTTCGTGCAGAAGCGATCGTCCTCGATCGGGAGGTCCTCGCGATAGCGGGGCGGCGAGTAATAGGGGATCGAGGTCTCGGTTCGGTCCTGGGAGTCCGAGTGGGCGTCGAAGTACTGGATGAAGAGGAAGACGCGTCGATCTTCCGCCAACGTCGTCTCGAGGGCGTCGAAGGCGGCCTCGTTGAGACGGTCTGCGGGGGTGATGCCGCCCAAAACGAGCTCGTAGCGATCGAAACCCCGATCGAAACCGAATATCCCCTTGAGCCAGTAGTTGATCACCAGCCCGGTCGTTTTGAAGCCGGCGGACTGGAGGATCTCGGCCAGGGTCTGGATGCTCGCATCCAGCTTGCGGTTCTCGCCGTTGACGCGATGCACCATCGGATAGAGACCGGTGAACATCGACATATGGGAGGGCTGGGTGAAGGGAGTCTGGATCCGGGCGCCTTCGAACACCACGGCGTCCTGCGCGAAAGCGTCGAGCGCGGGTGTGACGCTCTCACCACGGCTTCGATAGACGCCCGTGACGTCCCTTCGGAGAGTGTCGAGGGAGAGGAAGATCACGTGCTCGGCGGGGACGGGGCCCGAGGGCTCGGGAGGTCCGCAGGCGATCGTGGCGGCGGAGATCGCGGCGAGCCAGGCGAATTTCGAGAGACACCTCTTCCTCATCGTTCCCCACCTTTTCGCCAAGCTCCACAAGCATCCGTCACGTCGCGGTTTCGACGCTCGAAGCCACCTCGGCAGAGTGATTCAAACCCAATACGGTAGAGGCTGCCAGTCGCCTCGGCGGGCTCCCGGGGCCGGGGCTCTGGGAACTTCGATCGATTCGGATTAGGCTCAGCGGACTCGATTCGCGAGCCGCCCCGAGATCGATGGTTCACTCGAGCGAATGAGAGTGGCGATCCTTCGGCGCGACTCTCCTGTGACGAAGAATCACCAGGAGCCACCAGCAACTCCACCAGCTGCTTCACCAACGACGACCACTACCAACGACGACCACTACCAACTACGACGAACGACGAGCCATGACGACGACTGAGGACGACAAGGCGCCCGCAGCGCATCGAGAGGGTTCCGCCCCGTTCGGCCGGAGCGCGTGGACCGCGATCGCGATCGTCATCTTCTCTCTCGCTCTCAGCATCCCCTTTCACGATCTGCTCGAGTCGGACCTCACCGACGTCGTCCCGATGTTTCCGCGCCACGAAGGCGAAGCCGCCGAGGGGATGCGGGAGCTCTGGTGGGTTCAGGCCAGAGAGGCGGACCAGATCTTCGTGGCCTGGCTCGTCTCCCG
>CBDUYG010000843.1:0-1814 GCA_965371385.1 uncultured Myxococcales bacterium
TCATCTTGAGGTCGAGGAAGGTCTTGAAGCCCGGCTCCTCGGCCTCGCAGACGAGGGGCACGGCGTTCACACAGTGGAAGGCCGTCGTACTGAGCCCCTGGCCCACCCGCTCGTCCTGGCTGAGGCCCGGCGGGAAGTCTACGTCGATGTTCAGGTTCACGTCGCCCTCGAGCGAGATCCGCCAGCCCGACTCGCGCGGGATGTCCATCTTCCGTTGGAGTCGGGTCTGCTCGATATCGTCGAGATACCAGATCTGCTCCTGGATGATCTCGATACCCTCGCGCGTCCTGCCTACGTGCTTGTAGTGGTTCAACGCGATCTGGCCTTCCTCGATGACGCCGATTGCCGTTTCGATATCCTGGTTCGCGAGGATGTAGTCGTGATGCACCTCATAGGACACGACCTCGGTGCCGAGTCCCGCCGCAATCATGTCGATGGATTCGTACCAGTTCTTCGCGAGCATCTCCTTGAGCGGGTTGTTCTCGGCCTGCTCGGGCATGACGCCGAGGTTCATCACCATGCGCATCACGCCCTCGGAGCTGTACTCCCGGCAGTCGCCGCACTCCGTCATCCTGATGCGGTCAATGCGGTTGCACCAACCGCTGAACGTGAGTGGGAAGCGCTCGGCGATGCCGCCGGGATTGCAGCCCGAGGCCAGAAAGCTCACGCCTCCCGTCCTGGCCATCCTTGTCCTCGCTGTAGACGCGGACGCCAGCGAGTTCGAGCTTCGGGTGCCGGAGAATGCCCCGAAGCGACGCCTTGCCCACGACGCCGGTGGCCCACTGGATGACTTTGTACTGACTCACGATGGCGGCTCCCCGATTCGACACGATTGAAGATTCCGGTCGATGTTATGAGAATCTGGACTCTGGATTCAGTCTCGAAACCCGGATAGTCCTCGGTGGGTTGAGTGGGTAGGGTAGCCGGGCAGCGTCATCGTGTAATCTTGAGCGCAGCCGCAGCCGCAGCGGGTGCGGCGGCTGGGAAGATCCCCTCAGTGCATGGTTACCCGATGTTGCTCCGCCTCGGCTCTACGCTCTGTCGTCTTCTCGGCGTTGCTCACTTCGTCACCTCACCGCCTGCAGGTAGCTCGTCTCCAATCACGTTCTGGGTCACGGGGGACTCTGGGGAGTGCGCACAGACCCAGCTGGGCTGCGACAATGTCGCCGATGTAACCCAGGTCTATCTTGATTTCGCCGCGGGCTTCCCGGCTCGGTTCTGGCTGATGCTCGGCGACAATGCCTATGACTTCGGCAGCGAAAACGAGCACACCCGCGGCGTCTTCGATTCCTTCCCCCAGATCCTCCGCAACACGATCCTGTGGCTCTCTCCCGGCAACCACGAGTTCGGCGCATCGGACTCCCTCAGCCAGACCGGCCCCTATTACGATGCCTTCACCCTCCCCACGTCCGGCCAGGCCGGAGGCGTAGCGAGCGGCACCGAGGCGTACTACTCGTTCGACCACGGAAACGTGCACTTTGTCGCGCTCGACTCCCACGACTCGGATCGTTCCGCACCACTCGATCCCGCCGCGAACGTGTGCCCGGTCGGCGAGGGCAGCGCCATTGCCGTACGCAGTAGAGCGATCATGATTGATTCAGACTAGAGTCCGAACATGGTGAAATTTCCCGAGCTCGGAATCTATACCCTCCCCGGACACAACACGGATACATCGGTGATGCTCGATGAGGTGCGTGAGGCGGAGCGACTCGGCCTCGGCAGCGTGTGGCTTTCCGAGCGCTTCGATGTCAAGGATGTTCCCGCCTGTGCGGGCGCTGCCGCTGCGATCACGAGCGAGATCCACATCGCGAGCG
>CBDUYG010000844.1:0-1810 GCA_965371385.1 uncultured Myxococcales bacterium
GACTCCTTCGCCGTACTCCGGTGCAGGGGCGGTGATCTCGACCGTCAGGATTCCGAGTTGTTTCTCGACCTCACTCTCGACCTCAGCCGCATGCTCGACCTCTGCCCCTGCGATCGAGCGGCCTCGCTCGCGAACGAAGACGTAGGTCCAGCGTTCACCAATCTCGAAGGGGACGATCCAGCGGGCAGGACTCGCCCCCGACGTCGCCGGTCTCGGAGCCGCCGCTCGGGCGGTCGAGCCTGCGGCGGTGCTCGGCGGCACGGCGGCAGCATCGGTTGCCGGAGGATCGGGAGGACGGCTCGCCGGCTCCTGGGAGGGGGATGGAGCGGGGAGCGACTCGTCGGGAGTCGGGACGTTCACCCGCTCTTCGGCTTCGGGATCGGATACGCGGGACGCGGTGCTCGGAACCACGGCCCGGCCCACGGCACCCCCTCGAGCGGGACCGGTCGCGGTCGGCTCGCTCGGATGCTCCGTCGGGAATGTGCCCAGCTCATCCGCCCCTACCCCCGCAGCGCTCATGAGCGACAAGGAAACGACATGCAGTAGAATCCTCGGGAGTCTCACGATACGACCTCTCCTGGAGCGGAATTGTGTGATGCCCCCCACATCGCCCACACATCATCGGCGCGTTTCAGGGGATTCTGCAGATTCCGGACGAGACTTGCCCCGGAGGCTGCAAGTATAGGCAGCATCGGTGCACGGGCGCGCTGAGGATCGTGAATCGGGACGAGCCCGACCTTCAGAGACTCATCCCGGCACGGCGGTCCGTCACCATCGCGTGCAGGGTCTGGAGGGCGTCGCGCCCTGGGTCTCGAAAGTGGACCGCCATTCCGAGAGGCAGCCTCGTTCGGGTCAGGTTGCCGGGTACGTTGGTGTAGAGCACGTCGGCCCTGAGGACGAGTTCTCCGGCCCGGGTCGGGATCGAGACCTCGATGTCGGCACCGGGCATGGAGGGACGCTGGGTCGCCAGGAAGGCTCCTCCAGCGGACAGACTGTAGATCGAGACCCGCTTGACGCGGCCGCCGACCCGCACGATCGCGTTGCACTCGACCGGGGCTCGTGTCTCAGAGCGCAGCGAGTCCGCTATACCCCTGGAGAGCGCGCTGTTGATCTGAAAGCGCAGGGCGTGATCGCTCACGGGAAGCCAGGCCGCAAGCTCGATCCCGGCCTCTCGCAGGCGCGATCGCGAGTCGCGATCGACCTCGCTTCCAGTGACGATGTAGACGAGGTGGGGGGATCGGGTGTGCTCGCGCAGGGTGCGGAGAGCCTCGCCCAGCTCGACTCCCGGAAAGTCGGGCTCGATCAGAGCGACCGAGAACTCGAAGCTACGCTCGTGGGCCAGCTCGACCGCGTCCTGAGGCGTCTTGGCGCGGACGCAGCGGTAGCCGAGCTGCGGAACGCGGTCCGCCAGCGTCGCGAGGTGAGCGCTTTGAGCGCCCAGAACCAGTACCGAAGATTCGTCAGCCATCGCTATTCTTCCTCCACTCAATCGGATCGGCGCATCACCGAGACCGCTTGAGTGGCCCGCATCACACTCCTGGGCCATTGCTGCTCCCGGGTCTGGTCTCGGCGCAGATGGCTGAATTCAGTGAAATGAGCGAATGGAGACGGATGAGCGGTGAGCAGCGCAGCTGGCGCGTGATGAATCTCACGCTGGGTCTCGACGAGCCGGAGAGGGCGTTGACCGCCCGGGCCTGTGAGGCGGCGGGGGTCGGCCGGGAAAGCCTGCGCGGGTTCCGGATCGCTCACAAGGCCCTCGACGCCCGACGTTCCCGATCGGGTGGGCGCCGGTTCCGGTTCCTGATCCACG
>CBDUYG010000845.1:0-1805 GCA_965371385.1 uncultured Myxococcales bacterium
GCGAGGCCACCCAGGGGCTTCGAATTCCGGCCCCGCCCGGGCAGATCGACACTCACTACAGTGACACCGCGCCGGGCCAGCCCTTCGGCCACGTACTCCCAGCACCAGGCCCCGTGAAAGGCGCCGTGGACCAGGATGACGGTCATATGGGATTCGGGGGGGGTGGCGGTCAAGACTCGATTGCCCTTCGGTGGACGCGAATGTTCATCCTCGTTACATCGGCAGCAAGAACGAGGATCTTCACGGTCAACTCGCGATCTCGATCGTATCCCTCCGTCGCCGGCAGAAGCTGACTCGTGGCCAGGCTGGGAAATGGATCCCGATTCGCCAGGCCGGGAGCGCGTTTCAAGCGCGGCCCAGAAGAAGCGCCACGAGCCGGACCCTTTCATATTCATGTCGCGAGCGCCCGCGCGCCAACCAACTCCCGCGCAGGGCGGCGAATATCAGCGAAACTTGGCGAAGGAAAGACGGCGCCGGCACGCATGCGGATTCGACGGAGGGGTCGGGCGGATTGCCGGACCGCCCCGGCCGGGCGTCCGCGACGGGGTAGAGAATTCGAAGAATACTGGAACTCGAGTGCCGGCCCGGCCTCCCCCTCATATCCCTTTTCGCCCTGCTTTGCGGCTCGAGCCTCCAGCGCGCGGACCCTCCGAATCGAGCTCCGGTGCGCCTGGATCCACCAGAGAGCCGCCCCAACCCGCCGATTCGCGCAGGCGTGATCGGATGGGGTATCTAGACGGCGTGAGTTCGGCTCTCGTCAGCGAGATCAACCGCGGCGTTCCGCCCGCGAGCGAAGGAGAGTTTCCCTCTCTTCGGCTGGGATCCCTCGCTCTCGAACACCCAGTGGTACTGGCGCCGATGGCGGGCATCACCAACGCACCCTTCCGGCGCCTGTGCCGGGACTTCGGCGCCGGGCTCTACGTGAGCGAGATGATCACCGCGAGGGCCCTGGTCGAACGCAACGCCAAGACGATGAAGCTCGCGGCCTTCGACCCGGACGAGCAGCCCCGCAGCTTGCAGCTCTACGGGGTCGATCCGCACTACGTCGGCGAAGCGGTCGCCTACCTCGTGGGCGAAGGCCTGATCGATCATCTCGACATGAATTTCGGCTGCCCGGTGCGCAAGGTCACTCGCAAGGGCGGCGGCGCCGCAATCCCGGCGAAGCCGCGCCTGCTGGCGAACATCGTTCGCGCGGCGGTCGGACGGGCAGGCGACGTCCCCGTCACGATCAAATTCCGCACCGGAATCGACGACGACGTCCTGACCTACCTCGACGCCGGTCACATCGCCGAGGAGGAGGGCTGCGCGGGCGTCGCCCTGCACGCGCGGACCGCCGCCCAGCTCTATGACGGCGAGGCGGATTGGGGAGCCATCGCGGCCCTCAAGCAGGCGGTGACGACGATCCCCGTGCTCGGCAACGGCGACATCTGGGAGGCGGGCGACGCCCTGCGGATGATGCGCCAGACGGGCTGTGACGGAGTGGTCGTCGGACGCGGCTGCCTCGGCCGGCCGTGGCTCTTCGGCGACCTCGCCGATGTCTTCTCGGGCCACATGCCCCGCAAGCCCCCGAACTTCGGCGAGGTGATGGAGATCATGGTGCGGCACGCGAAGCTGCTCGTGGAGTGGGCCGGAGAGCGCTGGGGAGTGCGCGCGTTTCGCAAGCACGCCACCTGGTATACGAAGGGCTTCCGGGAGAGCGCGCGTCTGCGCGGGGAGCTGATCCGGATCGATTCGATCGACGACCTCGAGCGCATCCTCTCCCTGGCCGACCCGACCCTCGAATTCCCCGTGCAGGCCCTGCGCGT
>CBDUYG010000846.1:0-1802 GCA_965371385.1 uncultured Myxococcales bacterium
TCAGCAATGCGAGTGGGACGTCAGCGTCGAGGACCTCAAGAGGCTGCGAGACGAAGGTGTGGAATTCGTGCTCATCGATGTGCGAGAAGAGCACGAATACGTGGCCTGCAACCTCGAGGGGCAGCTGATTCCCCTGGGCACGCTCAGCGACAAGCTCGCTGAACTCGACCCCAGCGCCCACATCGTGGTGCACTGCAGATCCGGAGGACGCAGCGCGAACGCAGTCATCACCATGCGTGAAGCCGGCTTCGAGAACGTCTGGAACGTCCACGGCGGGATGCTGGCCTGGATCGCCCGCATCGATGTCAGCCTCTCGTTGGAAGGCTGATCGAAGGCTGATCGCAGGCCGGTCGAGCTTGGGTCGAAAGCAGGATCGGAAATCGGGTCGAGACTCGGATCGAAAGTCGGGTCGAAAGTCGAGATGTCGTGGGCGGGTCCCACCGGATTTCCGAGCCCTGGGCTATAATCAGTGCTTGCGGTCGATCTGGCGCCGCAGACCCATCGAGGGCGATGTGGTCGAGAGATGGCCAGTAGGTTCCCAGTGAGCCCTCACGAATCCACGACTCCTCCCTCCGCGAACTCCACGAGTTCCTGGCTCTCCGGGAAGCTGACGGCTCGCGACGCGGGTACGATCGCGAGCCAGGCCCTCGCCCTGGACGGCCTGGGTCGCGACGAAGCCGAACGTCTGGGCGCGAGTCTGGGCGAACCCGGGGTCCTCGAGGAGCTGCTCCAGGCCGCCGATGAGAGTCGCCTTCGGGCCAGGGGCCGGGTCGTCACCGTCTCGAAGAACATCTTCATTCCCCTCACCAACCTCTGCCGCAATCGCTGTGGCTACTGCACCTTCGCCAAGCTCCCCACGGCGTCCGATGCCCACACGTACGAACTCAGCGAAGTCGCCGAGGCGGTCCGGGGTGGTGTGAAGACGGGCTGCATCGAGGCTCTGATGTGCCTCGGCGACAAGCCCGAGATCGCGTATCGCAGCCACCGGGAGTGGCTGGCCGAGCGACGCTGGGAGAGCACGACCGATCACCTCGTCGAGGCCTGCCGGGTCGCGCTCGAGGGCGGGATGCTCCCGCACACCAACGCCGGCATCCTGACGCGCGAGGAGATGCAGCGTCTGCGTCCCTACAACGCTTCGATGGGGCTCATGCTCGAGACCACGAGCGAGCGTCTGCGCGGCAAGGGGATGCCCCACTTCCACGCCCCGGACAAGGAGCCGGCCCGGCGCATGCAGATGCACGAAGAAGCGGGCGAGCTGCGCATTCCCTTTACGAGCGGTCTGTTGCTGGGTATTGGCGAGAACGTCGCGGAGCGCGTCGATACCTTGCTGGCGATTCGCGAGCTGCATCGCCGCCACGGACACATCCAGGAGGTGATCGTCCAGCCCTTCCATCCGAAGCCGGATACGAAGATGCACGATGTCCGGGGGCTGAGCGACAATGAGGTGGTGGGCTGGGTTGCCCTCGCGCGCCTCATCCTGGGACGCGAGATGAACATCCAGGCGCCCCCCAACCTGGCTCCCCGGGTCATGGAGCAGCTGCTTCGCTCGGGCCTCAACGATTGGGGCGGGGTCTCGCCGATCACGGTCGACTTCATCAACCCCGAGGCTCCCTGGCCGGCACTCAGCGCCCTGCGCGAGCAGACCGAGGCCGCGGGGCAGGAGCTGCGGGAACGTCTGCCGGTCTATCCCGAGTGGATCCAGGCCGGGCGCGACTGGTTCGAAGAGCCCGTCTGGAGCGAGCTCGCGCGCTTCGCAGACGCCGAGGGCTTCGCCCGGTCGGGGGAAGCCGCAGCGGTTTCGC
>CBDUYG010000847.1:0-1797 GCA_965371385.1 uncultured Myxococcales bacterium
GCGATCGCCAGGCTCCTTCGCCATGAGCTTCAGGATCAGCTCGGCCATCGCCGCGGGGACGGTCACCTCGCGCTCGCGCGGATCCGGAGGCGGGGTATGGGCATGGTGATAGGTGGCGTCGCCATCTTCGAAGGGCACGCTACCGGTGACGAGATGGAACAGGGTCGCACCGAGGGCGTAGAGATCGGCGCGGTGATCCGTCGCCTTGCCGATCGCCTGCTCGGGCGCCATGTAGTTCGGGGTGCCGCCGATGATGGTCGATGCACGCCTCACCTCCTCGACCATCTTCGCGAGACCGAAATCCATGATCTTGACGACCTTGTCGTTCGTGATGAAGAGATTCGAGGGCTTGATGTCCCGATGGATGATCTTGTTCTGTTGGGCATAGTGAAGCCCTGCGGAGATCTGGAGCGCCACGCTCGCCACCGTCCTGGCATTGAGGGAGCCGCGATGCTTGAGGATCGCGTCGAGCCCCGAGCCCTCGAGATGCTCCATCGAGATGAAGTCCATGCTGCCTTCCTGGCCGGCATCGTAGACGGTGACGATGTTGCGATGATTGAGTGCCGCCGCCGAGCGTGCCTCGCGTAGGAAGAGGTCGAGTGCGCTCTGATGCTGGCGCAGATGCTCGGAGAGCACTTTGAGCGCGACGATTCGCTGCAGATGTTTGTCCTTCGCCTTGTACACGATCCCCATGCCGCCCCGGCCGAGCTCATCGAGGATTTCGTATCGGCTCTCCTGCTGGGACGCGCGGGCGGGCGAAACAACGGTGCGCTCATTGCCGCTGGTATCTTCCCGAGAGAGCTGGGTGGGCGCTTCGGTGACCTGCTTCTTGAGGGACTCGATTCGGGCGGTCACATCCCCGAAGTGGAGATCGCGCAGTCGGATCCCCTCGTAGACCTTCAGTGCCTGTTCGTGGCGGCCGGCCTTCTCGAGCAGGTTCGCGTACTGGCCCAGCATCTCGAGGGACGCGTCGGTGACGCCCCCTGCCAGCCGTATCGCTTCGTCGAACTTCTCGACGGCGATGTCCCACTCCTCTTTCGCGCTCATGAGCTCGGCGAGCCTGCGGCAGGTTTCGATGTAGCGGGGATGACGTGAGTCGATCTGCTGGTAGTTGTGGATCGCCCGATCGAGCTGACCGCACTCCTCGGCGAAAGCCCCCGCCTCGTAGATCTCGCCCGCGCGTTCCATCAGGACGAGGACCTTCTCCGTATCGCCGGCGTCCTGGTAGCACTCGATGGCGTTCGGCCAGTCGTACGCTTCCTCATAGCAGCGAGCCGCATTCGCGAGATCGCCTGCCAGTCGGTAGGCCTCGGCGGCGCCGACGTGATCCCCCTCTTCCTCGAGCAGGGGCGCGATCTCCGCGCTCTCTTCGGCCGTGGGCTGGAAGCTCGTCGCGTCGTCGGAGTAGACGGCTGCCTCGGCGGCGGCGATACCGGGCTCGGTCTGGGGGGCATCCGTTACCGTGGAGCTCGCAGGAGCGCCGCTTCGCAGCGTCCTCACCTGGCGCGAGATCAGATCCTGTCCGGCCTGGGCCAGGGCATCTGCGGCGCCCTGGAAGTCGGAGTCGAGGTAGGGACCGACCGCCTGGGGGCAGCCCTCGAAGACGATGTCCTGATCGAGGTCGAACTTCATCTCGACAGGTACGAGCTCATCGATCAGCAGGGGCTGCTCCACCACACGATCCTCGGACCCGACCGAGATCACGTGGTTGCCCAACCCCACGTACATCAGCGCCTTGCCTTCACTGCAATAGCGGTCGGAGTTGGGTCGGCCACGAATGGCCGCGCGGGCCTGCCC
>CBDUYG010000848.1:0-1796 GCA_965371385.1 uncultured Myxococcales bacterium
ATCAGCAACGGAGTCCACCAGCTTCGTGCCTTTCTGGACCGGCGCGGCCCGGACGCCCCTCCCTTCTTCATCGTCCTGGCTCCTCACGAGGCCCATGGAAGGTGGGATACTCCCGAGACGAGGTACGCCCAACCGGCTCCCTCCGAGATCGAGCTTCCGCCCTATCTGCCCGCGCTCCGCTGGCTGAGGGAGCCATACAGCCGGTACCTCGGCGCGGTGCATCATGCGGACCGCAAGATCGGCGAGCTGATCGGACACTTGGACGGCCTCGGTCTTAGAGAAGAGACCGTGGTGATCATCACCAGCGACCACGGCGCCGCGTTTCGCCGGGCGAAGGGAACCCTCTACGAGGCCGGGATCGGCGTGCCCCTCGTGATCCGCTGGAGCTCCCGGATCGCTCCGGGAGGTGTCTCCGACGCCTTGGTGAACAATATCGACCTCGCTCCGACCTTGATCGAGCTGGCCGGGGGGCGCCCCCCTGCCGACGCGGACGGACGCAGCTATCGGACGCTCCTCCTCGGCGGCGACTACGAGCCCGCGCGCTACGTCTTCAGCGAGCGCAACTTCCACGAAGTCTTCCGGCCGATGCGCGCTCTGCGCGACTCCCGCTACAAGTTGATCGTCAACTTCAGTGGCGAGCCCGATCGCGCGGATTGGAAGCAGCTGAGCCAGGCGCAGAACTGGAAGCAGTTCGCGTTCGGCACCGCACCAGAGCGCAGGATGCCGATGTTCGAGCTCTACGACCTCGAGTCGGATCCCCAGGAGCACGAAAACCTGGCCAATCGGCCGGAGCTGGCGGAAGTCCAGAAACGGCTCCAGGGCGAGCTCTATACCTGGATGGACGAGTCCGGTGACTTCATGAAGGGCGCTGTGGGCAAGGTGTTCTGGCCGGCGAGGGCCGCGCGCAAGCTCGGGGAATAGGGCGCGCGTTCAGCGCTTGGCCTATCCCACTCGCGATCGTCCCATCATCTTGTAGATCGGTGCGAACTTCTCGATCGTATCCGCGGGCAGGGGCACTGCGTCCCCTAGGAGCCTCGAGCCCCAGACGATCTGCGCGGTTCGCTCGACGAGCAGGGAAACCTTGAGAGCGTTCATCGGGTCCTTGCCGACGGCCAGCAGGCCGTGATTCGCGATCAAAACGGCGCCGCGATCCGAGAGATGACGCGCGGCCTCGTCGCCCAGCTCGTCCGAGCCCGTCATGCGATAGTCGGTCACCCCGACCTCGCCGCCGACGTAGACGTCGAACTCCTCGATCAAGCAGGGGATGCCCTGGTGGGTGATCGCGAACATCGTGGCGAAGAGGGCGTGCGAGTGCATGACCGCGCCGATGTCGGGATGCTCGCGTAGACACGCGAGGTGAAGGGCCTTCTCGGTGGTGGGAGCACTCGAGCCCTCGAGAACCTCGCCATCGGGAGCGCAGACCACCAGGTCGTCGAGGGTCATCGTCTCGTACGCGAGCGATGAGGGTGTCATCACGATGTTGCCGTCCGGCATGCGGCCGGAGACATTGCCCGAGGTTCCCTCCACCAGTCCGGTCGTGATCATCGCTTTGGCGGCGTCCAGTACGGCCTGCCGGGTGTCGGCTGCGGTCATCTCATCCTCCCTTGAAGTAGGGCTCATATTACCCGTGATGATCCAGGGCGGAAGCAGCCGGGCTCGTGAATTCTGGGTTGGGAGAGAGACGACAGCGAACAGCCGCGAAGGGCCACCCGGGAGGGTGACGCTTCGCGGCTGGGGAAGCTGGCTCCCCGGGTAGGACTTGAACCTACGACAAGGCGGTTAACAGCCGCCTGCTC
>CBDUYG010000849.1:0-1795 GCA_965371385.1 uncultured Myxococcales bacterium
GACCGTCGCTCGCACTGGAGTCTTCTGACGTTGAAGTCGTAGAAGACAGGGGCTGAGCGCCGGCCTTGCCGGGTCGAGTCCCCTCCGAAACGACGATGGGTTGCGCCGCCGCTTCGTCACTTCTCGCATCGACGGCGTAGGCGGCGAAAGCTTGAAGGCAGACCAGTGTGATCGTGATGAGATGGATCGGTGACGTCGATCGTGTATGCGGCTGCACTGAGTCTCCGAGTCGTCCAGCGACGAATGGTTCCGAGCCACGAATGTAACGCGGCCGAGGGTCCTCACGCACACTCGATCAGTATGATCGAGGGGGCAATTCGAGATTGCTTCTCGCTGCAGCTCCGGGGCTTCGCTCGAAGAGAGCCAGGATCTCCACGTGATCGGTGCCTGGGAAGAGGGCGTAGGCCTCGAGACGAGCGAGACTCAGCCGGCGGCGCGCCAGCAGGGCCTCGCCGTCGCGCACAAACGAGTCGGCGCTGCAGCTCAGATAGATGAATTGATCGGGCGGGGAGCGCGCCAGCGTGTCGAGCAGAGCCTGATCCAGGCCCTTTCTCGGCGGATCCGCGATGAGCACGTCGGCTTCCTCGAGCAGTGAGGCGCTCTCGCTCGCGGGGCCGGGCGAGATCCTGGTTCGATTTCTCGTGCCAGGGGGGAGCGCCGCCAGTCCCATCTCCAGCCCGAGGAGCGAGTCGGGGCTCAGCTCATTGAAGGTGATCTCCTGGCCCCGTCGGGCGAGGCCGAGTCCGATCGCCCCACACCCGGCGTAGAGCTCCAGCACCGTCGCGTCCGGCCGAACCCAGGCGTGGATCCGCTCGACGATCGAATCCGCAAGGCCGAGGTTCGCCTGACCGAAGGCACCGGGAGGAAAGAAGACCTCGGCTCCGCCGATCGTCTCCTTCACCGCAGGCGAGCCCGCGATCCGCTCCCACTCCCGTCCCAGGACCACATTGGTGCGCTCGTCGTTCCCATTCCACCAGAGACCCTGGAGCTCGACTCCAAGGGACTCGATCAATTCCTGCATCAGTGGCCGCAAGGGGTCGGGACTCTTTGCATTGCCTACCAGCACGAGCTGGACGTTCTGGCTGGATCGCTCGACCACGACTTGAATACTACGCAGAGCACCGAGATGCGGAGCGTCGGCGTAGGGGAGGGTGTCCGTCTTCCTGATTGCCGCCTTGAGCGCAGCCGCGACGTGATTGATCGCGGGATGGTGAACCCGGCAGCTGGGGATGTCGACGATGCGGTGGGAGCCCTGCTGGAAGATGCCGATCTTGGGAGAGGCGCTGCGGCCACGAACGGAGAGTCGTGCCCGATGTCGGTACGCGAAGAGAGGCCCCTCCATCAGCGCGGGATCCCGCAGGCCCGCGCCCTTCGCAAACTCGGCCAGGCGGCGCCGGGCCTCGGGCGCGATTCCGTTCTCGCCATAGCGGGGGCAGCCCGGGCAGGGCGGGCGATGGCTGCAAGCGGGAATCCCGGCGGACATGTATCCTCGTATGGCGAATCGATGATTCGCCTCAGCTTAGCCCGGGAGCCCGCAATCTCACGGACCTCCGAGCCCGGAATCAGCACTCTGGCCCCCTCGAAATCAGTCAGTTCAACGCCCGACTTCCTGCCCACGACGCGCGAGGAGATGGACGCCCTCGGCTGGGAGCAGCCGGATGTCGTCTTCGTCTCGGGGGACGCCTACGTCGATCATCCCTCCTTCGCTGCGGCCCTGCTCGGCCGCTGGCTCTGCCATCACGGCTTCCGGGTCGCGATCCTCGCCCAGCCGGATTGGCGCAGCGCCGAGCCGTGG
>CBDUYG010000850.1:0-1794 GCA_965371385.1 uncultured Myxococcales bacterium
TCGATCTCCGGCGAGTCCAGCATCATGATGAACTGGGTCGATACCGCGGCAAGCACGCTCACCCGATGCGTTTCGATCAAGCCCAGAGCCTGATGGGCATCGAAGCGCGGCATCAGGACCGTAGGCGCACCCAGCAGGCTGGGCGTGACGTGCGCGGTCCAGATCCCGAATCCGAAGGGGGCCGGGACGACACTCATGAAGACATCGCTCGAGGAGAGGCCCCCCGATTCCACGGCAAAGCGATGAAAGGCATACCAACGCCTCTGGTCGTGCATCACGCACTTCGGCATCCCCGTCGTACCCGAGGTCGAGTTGAGGAGGAAGAGGTCGTCGATGCCGATCGTGCGCCGCGCGGCATCCTCTGCCGACCCGTGCGCACGAGCGGCTGGGGATCTCTCGACTCCGTCGACGACGACGCGCCCGGTCAACGCTCCCGCGTCATCCGGGAGCACGAGATGATGGCGAAGCGCGAGCCCGGCGCCCCTCAAGCGCCGAATCCAATCCGCTGCCGGCTCTCCCTGATGCACGCTCCCACTCATCAGCCCGACGGCGCCCGTGAGCGAGAGGATATGCTCGAGCTCCCGCGCTCCCGCGCGAGCGCCGATCCCGACGATGACGAGTCCCGCCATCTCGGCCGCGAGGAAGGCGACATGAACCACCGGCCCGTCGGGCAATACGATGCCGATCTTCTCACCGGGAGCGAAATCGAGAGAGACCAGGTGCCCCGCAAGCTCTTCGGCGCGCTCCGCATACTCGATCCAGCTGACGGCATCGCCGGGAGCGAGATACGCGACCTCGTCGGGCGTCTCCCTGGCTCGCCTGCGAACCACCTCGGCCAGGGGAGCCGCACCTTCGCGAAGGTCGCCCTCCCCGCTCATGCCAGCGTCGGATCCTCGAGCCAGCCCAGCAGCAGGGAGTTGAACGTCTCCGGCCTCTCCTGGTGGACGAAGTGGCCGGCATCTTCGATCCGCTCCACCCGGACGCCCTTCGGGAAGAGTCCGGGGTCGATGCAGTCGAAGATCCTCGTATCGATGCAACCGTCGCCGGCGCCGGTCACCGCAAGTGTCGGTACGGCGATCGGCTGACGAGTCATACCGCTCGCGCGCCTCGAGACCTGCAGGAAGGGATTCAAGGTCGCGCGGTAGTAGGCCAGCGCATACCAGAGCACGTCCGGCTCGCGGAAGGTCGCCTTGAGGCTCTCCATCTCTTCCGGCTCCCAGTCCCATCCGGGAGACCAGTCGCGCCACAACTTCTCGATGAAGGCCAGATCACCCCGTCTCACGACGGCGTCCGCGAGCCCGCGCAGCTGGAAGAAGAGCATGTACCACGACTTCCGGAGCTGGCCGGGGTGACGGCGGAGACCGTCTTCGAAGGCCTGGCTGTTGGGAACCGCGATCGCGGTATACGAGCGAAAGAGCGAGGGCTCGAGCTGGCAGGCCAGGAACCCGGCGAGAGCACCCCAATCGTGTCCCACGAGATCGACCGCCGAGCCGGCTCCGAGCGTGCGCGCCCAGGCGATCATGTCTCCAGCGATCTGCAGGGGATGGTAGTCGGCTACGACCCGGCCGAGCTGGGAAGAAGCCTCATAGCCGCGGAGCATCGGCGCCACCCCGCGGCGACCCGACTGTGCGAGGGCGGGGAGCTGATGCCGGAAGGATCGTGCGTGATCCGGAAACCCGTGAAAGCAGAGCACCAGGGGCCCCTCACCCTCGCTGAAGGCGCTGAAGCTGCGACCTGAGTCTTCGATCTGGATCGTCTGCGTCGTCATGTCGTCATCGTCGTCATCGTCGTCAT
>CBDUYG010000851.1:0-1789 GCA_965371385.1 uncultured Myxococcales bacterium
TGCTGGCGTCCGTGTGGGCCGAGGACTTCGATCTGGAAGGGGACCGCGTCCCGCACTTTCTTGCAGCTCCCGGCGAAGTCCACGCCCACCCGATATCGGCCCGTCTCGGGCTTCACGAAGGTGACGACCTCGATACGCGGCGCCGGAGCATCGCAGCGCACGTCGCCGGACAGGACTCCGCCCCCCCGCGAGGGAGAGTTGCCGAAATACACCGTCTCGCTCTTCGGATCCGTGACGTGAAGGTCGAGGTCGGCCTCGGGGCCGAAGAGGAGGCGGACCCGGAGTGAGCGATCGACCTCGAGGGGCTCGGGCTCGAGGGCGGCCAGGGGTTGGGGCGAGCGGCCCGCGCAGGAGATCGCGAGGAGGGCCGGCGCCAATGGAAGAAGGACCGCCGCGCGCCAGCGAGTGCTAGAATCAAAGCGCTTCGCGCAGCCAGGAGGTCTTTCGATGCCGAACAATCGCCTCATCTCCCGTTTTCATCTCGTTGCGTCGATTCTAGCGAGCCTTCTCTGCGGGGTCGCTCTCGACTCGACCGCCGATGCGATCCCCAACGTCTTCTACGGCGAGGTGATCTCGGACGGCGAGCCCGTCGCGGGCGCGATGGTGACATTCATGCACGGCGATCCGATGTACAGCGTCACGATCTTCAGCGATGAGCAGGGCCGCTACCTCTCGCCCGAGCTCGATTTCGGCTCTGGCTATACCCTGCGAGCCCGAAGGGTGGGGTGGCGGGACATCCGGATTACGGATCTCAGCCCGGGAACCGGGCGGCCGGTCGATTTCGTGATGGAGCGCCTGACGGATCCCGCGGAGCTGGTCGAGCAGCTACCCGCCAATCACTGGTACGGCCTCGTGCTCGAGCGCATCGAAGATCCGATCGAGCGCAACGAGCTTCGCCAGCAGTGCACCTTCTGTCATCAGCAGGGTAACTGGTCGACCCATCGGCAGCGGACCGCAGCGGAGTGGGAGAAGCTGATCCTCTTGATGGGGCGTCGCGGCGCGATGATCAGCAAGAGCCTGCGGGACAAGCTGCCCGAAGTCTTCGTCGAGGCCTACGACCCCGAGAACGCCTATCCCAAGCTGCTCGCAAACGATGGCGCGGAGGGGCCGATTCCGGCACCCGAGCCCGAGGCCCGCCGGGCCCTGATCGAAGAGTGGGAGCTGGGCGGGCGCGCATCGACCCAGCACGATCTGATGGTCCACCCGGACGGCCGGATCTACTCCGTCGATGGTCCCCAGGACTTCCTCCATCGCCTCGACCTCAGCGTTCCGGGCGGCAAGCGCGAATCGTGGAAGTTCCCCCATGGCGACCTCCTGCCGGGGGGAGTCTTCGCGACCGGCAATCGCCCCACCTCCACGTCGAACTCCTACGTGGCCCCCCATTCCCTCCAGACGGCTCCCGACGGCTCGATCTGGATCACCCTCGCCTCGGGCAATCAGCTCGCCCGCTTCGACGTCGATACGGAGGAGTTCGAGATCCATGAGGTCGCCGAGGGCATCTATCCCCACACCCTCCGCTTCGATGCGAAGGGCCGCATCTGGTACACGATGGCGGCGACGAACCACATCGGAATGTTCGATCCGGCGACGAACGAGCAGAAGCACGTTCGCCTGCCGGCCAGGACCTGGCAGCAGGAGGCGATCCTGCGCATGATGCCATTCCTCTTGAAATTGGAGAGGTATGTCGATCTTCGGGGCGCGGCCTCCGAGGGGGACGGAATCAAGATGCCCGTGCCCTACGGGATCGACATCGCGCCCGACGGCGGGATCTGGTTCAGCCAGCTCAACG
>CBDUYG010000852.1:0-1779 GCA_965371385.1 uncultured Myxococcales bacterium
CTTGCCCGCGATGAAGTCCTCGGTCCGGCGGCGCGCCTCGTCGTCGTCGCATTGCTCGGGCGGATGCTTCATCAAGAATGCCGATGGCGACGTCAAGACGCCTCCGACTCCCCGATCGAGGGCGAGCCTGGCGCAGCGAATCGCATCGATCGAGGCCCCGGCGGAGTTGGGCGAGTCTTCGACCGAAAGTCTCAACTCGAGATTCATCGGGACGTTTCCGAAGAGCGCCCCCTCCATACGCAGGAAGCAGACCTTGTTGTCCCCCTGCCAGGCGACGTAATCGCTCGGGCCGACGTGGATGTTCTCGTCCGGGAGGCGAACGCCGGCAACGGACTGTACGGCCTCGGTCTTCGATTCCCTCTTCGACTCGAGACGATCACGGTTGAGCATGTTGAGGAAGTCGGTATTCCCCCCGGTATTGAGCTGATAGGTGCGCTCGAGCTTGACGCCGCGTTTGCGGAAGAGATCGGTCAGCATGCGGTGCGTGATGGTGGCCCCGAGCTGAGCCTTGATATCGTCGCCGACGATCGGGATGCCGCGCTCTTCGAAACGTCGGGCGAAATCGGGATCACTCGCGATGAAGACGGGTATGCAGTTCACCAGCGCAACTCCGGCGTCGAGAGCGCATTCGGCGTAGAAGCGCGCCGCCTTCTCGGAGCCGACCGGCAGATAGTTGACCATCACCTCGGCACCGGACTGCCGCAGGGCCAGCGCGATCTCCTCGCGGGTCGGCTCGAGCGCATCCGAGGGCAGGAACGTGCGATGATCGGGATGATCGGTCATGTGCTCCGCGACCCCGTCGAGGATGCATCCCATACGGACCAGGATCTCCGCCTTCGGGATCTCGGAGCAGAAGACCTGGGTGCAATTCGGAGGCTCGAAGATCGCCTCGCTGATGTCCTTCCCCACCTTGCGCTCGTCGATGTCGAAGGCCAGCACGACCTCGACATCGCTCACGCGGTATCCGCCCACGTCCCAGTGCATCAGGCCGATGGCCTCGTCGGGCCCCTGGTCCTTGTAATACTCGAGCCCCTGGATGAGCGAGCTGGCGCAGTTGCCCATGCCCACGATTGCGATCCGGATTTTTCCCATCTCTGGCGTTCTCATCCTCTCGGTCTGGTGACGGTGTGAAGGCGCGCCTCCGTCCCCACTCAGGATAGATCGAGGGCGCACCCGCGGACAAGCGCTCTTGGGGCCGTACTGAACCGAAGGCAGACGACGACCTGAGCTCTTCGCCGGATGGGGGAAGTATGTCACACAGCTAGAGCCTGGCGATCACGTCGTCCGCGTAGGCCCGAAGGGCTCCGATCTTGTCCTCCAGCTTCTCCGGATCCGGGCCCATGGTGTAGGGATCGCGGAAACCGACCAACAGATCCGTGATTCCCTTGTCCTCGAGACGGCGCACTCCGTCGAGGGTATGGACGTCTTCCGAGATCACGTGGATTTCGAAGGGCTCGCGCTCCCGGGCGCACTCCCGGCGGTAGTTGGCCAGCTTCCCGAGCATCTGATCCAGCTCCTGGGGATCTCCCCCGGCGTGCATCCAGCCGTCTCCCAGGCGCGCCGCTCGGCGCAAGGCGGCCTCCGAGTGTCCACCGATCAGGATTGGAAGCTTCTGCGTCGGCGTCGGTGAGAGCTTGATGCTCTCGATGTCGTAGAACTCGCCCGCAAACGAGAAGAAGCCTCCGGCCGTGAGGCCGCGAATGATCTCGATCATCTCGTCCATTCGCCGGCCCCGGCCCTTCCACTCCTGGCCGCAGATGCGGAAGTCCTCGGGCCAGG
>CBDUYG010000853.1:0-1772 GCA_965371385.1 uncultured Myxococcales bacterium
TGATGGGAGCACGTCGCTCCTCGTGGTTCTGGGCTGCCATCGGCTTCCTCACCCTCGTGGCTCTGGTCGGCATCGAGGCCATGGGCTTCGGGTCCATGGGCTACTTCGACATCGGAAATCTCACGGGGCCGGCACTCTGGGCCCAGCGCGCGGTGGACCTGGGATCGTGGCTCGTCATTCTGCTCACGGTCTCGTTCCTCTACGAACGCCACAAGGACGAGCAGACCCTGGAGCTCGCCGTCAAGAATCAGGAACTCGTCCACGAAATCTCCCAGCGAGAGATCGCCGAAGAACGCACGCGCTACCTTGCCTACTACGATGAGCTCACCACGCTTCCCAACCGGCAGCTCTTCAAGGAGCAGCTCCATCGAGCGATGGAGCACGCCGCGCGCGACGATCGTCTGCTCGCCCTCTTCTTCCTCGATCTAGATGGCTTCAAGGACATCAACGACAGCCACGGTCACGAGTTCGGCGACATGCTGCTGCAGTACGTCGCTCGCCGACTCCTTCACTGCGTTCGCGCGGTCGACAGCGTCGGCCGCGTCGTCGACGAATCCAAGGCCCGGGATCCGGAGGGGGACGAAGCGAATCTTCACGCGAGAGAGACGGAGATCGTCTCGCGTCTGGGAGGTGACGAGTTCACCCTCCTGCTCGACGGCATCAAGGACTTCAACGAAGCAGCGTTGGTCGCACGCCGAGTCATCGACAGCCTCACCAGCCCGGTCATCCTCGGTGGCCAGGAAGTCTATGTCACGGCCAGCATCGGCATCGCGCTCTATCCGGGCAGCGTGCACACCATGGATGAGCTGCTGCGAAACGCCGATCTCGCGATGTACCACGCTAAATCGAGCGGGCGCAACAACTTCCAGTTCTTCGAAGCCTCGATGAACGACCAGGTGGTCGAGCGATCATCCCTGGCGAACGACCTGCGGCGGGCTCTGGACCAGAACGAGCTCGAGGTCGACTACCAGCCCATCCTCGACGCGCGCCACCGCGCCGGTTGCGAGCCGCACGAGCTCGAGACGATCAACTCCGCCAGTACCCGGGTGGTGGGCTTCGAGGCTCTCGTGCGTTGGCGCCACCCGAAGCGGGGCCGGGTGATGCCCGATCAGTTCATTCCGGTCGCCGAGGAGTCGGGTCTGATCGCACAGGTGGGCGAGTGGGTGCTCTACGAGGCCTGTCGGCAATACACCAAGTGGAAGGGCCAGGGCATCGCACCCGAACGCATCTCGGTCAACGTCTCGGGAATCCAGCTGCGATCCCAGAGGCTCGCAGGTGCGGTTCTCGGGGCCCTGCAAGAGACCGGAATGGACCCGAGGAACCTCGAGCTCGAGATCACCGAGAGCGCCATGATGCTCGACGAGGACGAAGCCGCGCGCTGCCTCCACCTGTTGAATGATCAGGGGGTTCGCATCGCCTTCGACGACTTTGGTACCGGCTACTCGTCGCTCAGCCACATCAAGCGCTTCCCCGTGGACGTGATCAAGATCGATCGATCCTTCGTGGGCCACATCGAGAGCGACCCCGAGGCTCAGGCGATTTCGACGGCGATCATTGCGATGGCCCATCGCCTTGGGCTCAAGGTCGTGGCGGAAGGGGTGGAAACCCGGGACCAGGAGAGGTTCCTGTGCCGGCACGGGTGCGACGAGCTCCAGGGCTATCGATTCAGCCGGCCGATTGCGCCCGACAAGGCGACGGTGTTCCTCCAGGATTCGCTCCGCGCCCCCGAGCCCGCGTCTTCCTGAGACCGACCGGGGCTCTGCTCCGGTTCG
>CBDUYG010000854.1:0-1766 GCA_965371385.1 uncultured Myxococcales bacterium
GCTAGGCCTCGGCTTCCTGCTCGCGCGCCGCCTCTCGCTCTCGGCGAGCGCTGCGGATCTTCTGGAGACGCAGGTCCACCGACCTGCCGTGGCCCGTCAGGCCCTCGACCTCGGCCAGCCGCATCACCTCGCCCCCGAGTTCGCGCAGCTTGGGGGGCTCGAAGCGCATGAAGGTCGTGCGTTTGAGGAAGTCCTCGACGCCGAGGGGGGACGCAAAGCGGGCCGTGCCTCCAGTTGGGAGGACGTGATTGGGACCGGCGAGGTAATCCCCGACCGCGACCGGGGTGTAGTGACCCAGGAAGACCGCTCCTGCGTTCGTCACCCGTTTGTGCAGGGCATCGGGATCCTCGACGGCGAGCACGAGGTGCTCCGACGCATACTCGTTCGCCAGCTCGAGAGACTCGTCGAGATTCTTCGTCTGAACGATCGCGCCGCGTTCCTCGAGGGATTGCCTCGCGATGTCGGCGCGATCCAGGGTCTTGAGCTGGCGCGTGATCTGCTCCTGGACCCGAGTGGCGATCCCCTTGCTGTGGGTAATGAGGACCGCCTGGGCGAGCTCGTCGTGCTCCGCCTGGGAGATCAGATCCGCGGCCAGCCAGGCCGGGGTCGCGCTGGTGTCGGCGACGATGCAGACCTCGGTTGGGCCCGCCTCACCATCGATTGCGACGTCGCCGTAGACGAGTCGCTTCGCGGTCGCGACCCAGATGTTTCCGGGGCCGACGATCTTGTCGGTACGGGGAACGCTCTCGGTCCCGTATGCGAGGGCCGCTATGCCGTGGGCGCCGCCCATCTTGAAAATTCTGTGTACACCCGCGACCCGTGCGGCAATCAATACCTCGGGGCGGATCGAGCCATCGCGACCGGGAGGCGTCGCCATCACGATCTCCGGCACCTCGACGACCGAGGCGGGGACGGCGTTCATGATCACGGTCGAGGGGTAGACCGCCTTGCCGCCCGGAACGTAGAGCCCCACGCGGTGGAGGGGCCGGACGCGCTGGCCCATATAGGCCCCGCCCTCCTCCTTCATCTCCCAGCTCGAGGGGATGCGCTTGCGGTGGAAGTCCCTGATCCGCATCGCCGCCTTGCCGATCGCGGCCCGATCGACGGGGTCCACGGCGTCGCAGCCTTCGTCCCACTCTTCGCGCGTGACCTCGATGACCTCGAGACTCGGACCGTCGTACTTCTTCACACAGGCGAAGAGGCCCTTGTCTCCCTCTTCTCGCACCCGCGCGATGATCTTTGCGACCTCCTTGTCGATGCTCTCACCAGCCTCGACACTGCGGCTACAGACCTCGCCCCACGCCACGGAGAAGTCCGTGTCATCGGACTTGAGAACCCGCACCAGCTTCGCGCTCGATCGACTCGCCATACTCGTTTCCTCCCGGCCGACTGGGCGACCCCGATTCAATCGGATTCGCTCGCCTCGCCGCTCGCATCACCTTTCGTCCTTCACCCTTCACCGCAGCGCCGGGCCCTGACCACCCTGTCACGCTGGGCCAGATCCTTGACCACCTCCACCTCACTGAGGCCTGCGTCTTCACACCAGCTCATCACCGTCTCCGCCTGGGCGGGATCGATCTCCACCACGAACGCCGCATCGGGCGCCAGGTGGTCGCGCACCCGCGAAACCAGCGGGCGAAGCACCTCGTACCCATCCTCCCCAGCGAAGAGCGCTTCCTCGGGCTCGTAGCTCAGCTCCCGGGGCAAGCTCTCCCGGTCGCGGCGAGCGACGTAGGGCGGATTCGAAACGATCAGGTCGAACTCCT
>CBDUYG010000855.1:0-1766 GCA_965371385.1 uncultured Myxococcales bacterium
CTGCCTCCGGGTGGAGGGCCAGTTCTTCGCTTCCCTCGATCGTCGGACCGGCGGGCTCCTCGTGAAGCTCCCGGCCACGCGGGTCGAGAGCGAGATCGCGAAGGAGAGAGGCGAGGCCTTCGCACCCAACGGCCGGGTGTTCCGCGAGTGGCTGCGGGTGCCCTTGGTGAGGTCTCGCGGGTGGGCGTCGTACCTTCGGGAAGCCCATCGCTTCGTATCCGAGGCGGACGGGCCCGGGAGAGGTCGCTCGAGGGCGAATCGATCCGAGGCGGGACATTCCCGCAAGAGAGGGAGTCCGACATGATGTACGCACTTTTGATTCACGAGGGACACGCCGAGGACGACCCCATTGCGCCGGAGGTGGAGGAGCGTCTGATGGAAGGCCACATGGCCCTGCAGAGCGAGGCGGTGGCGGCGGGTGAGCTGCACTCTACCGCACGCCTCCACGGTCCGAGCCGGGCCAGGACAGTGCGCAAGGATGGCGAGGAGTTTCGCATCAGCGACGGGCCCTATATGGAGACGAAGGAGTGGCTCGTGGGTCTCTACGTCGTCGAGTGCGAGAGCGAGGAGGTTGCCCTCGCGCGGGCCCGGCAGATCTGCCCGCCCGATGGATCGATCGAGGTCCGGGAGGTTCGCTGGCAGCGTGTTCCCGCGGAAGAGGCGTGAGCACGACGACCCCGGCCCAGCTCCTTCGCACCAGCTACCCGGTGGTGCTCGCGAGGGTGCTGGGCCAGCTTCGTGACCTTCCCGCGGCCGAGGACGCAGTCCAGGAGGCGATGGCGCGTGCCATCGAGACGTGGAACGAGCGAGGGACTCCCGATCTCCCGGAGGCGTGGCTCGTGCGCGTCGCGGTCAACTTTCATCGGGACGAGCTGCGTCGGCGGCGCAACCGCGAGCGCAACATCCCAACCCTCACTCTGCTCGCCCCCGAGTGCCCGTGGTCCCACAAGCTCATCAATGCCCCCGATACCCTGGGTTGGCGCGACGATCTCCTGCGTCTGGTCTTCACCTGCTGCGACCCGGTGCTGGGCATCGAAGAGCGCACGGCCCTCGCCCTCGCCACGGTGGCGGGCCTCTCGACCCCCGAGATCGCACACGCGTTTCTCGTGAGCCCGAGCGCGATGGAGCGCCGGCTCTCCCGCGCAAGGCAGCGTCTGCGCGAACGCCGCGGTCACTACGAAGTTCCGCGCCCGGAGGCCGCGCCCGAGCGGATCGACGCCGTGCTCGCGGTGATCCACTTCGTCTACAACGAAGGCTACTGGGCGAGCGAGGGAGTGGAACCGATTCGTCACGAGCTCACCCAGCTCGCCCTCTCCCTGGCACGCTCCCTCGATCTGATGCTGCCCGGTGAGCCGGAGGTTCAGGGTCTGCTCGCGATCCTGCTTCTCCATCAGGCGCGCCTTCCGGCTCGACGCGATGTTGCGGGCGAGCCGCTGACCCTCGAGGAGCAGGATCGCGCGCTCTGGGAGCAGGATCGGATCGAGGAGGCCCACGCCCTTCTCGACGAGGCGGTAGCGGCCCGGCGGCCCGGCCCCTTCCAGATCGAGGCGGCGATCGCGATGGTCCACTGCTCGGCGCCTCACGCGGACGAGACCGATTGGGAAGAGATCGCGTCGCTCTATCGAGCCCTCGAGCGCCACCGAGCTTCTCCCGTCGTGCGGGTCAATCGCGCATTCGCGGTGAGCCGGGTCGAAGGTGCGGCGGCGGGGCTCGAGATCCTCGACTCCATCGCGGATCACCCGGCGCTCGGGGACTATTCCTCCGCG
>CBDUYG010000856.1:0-1765 GCA_965371385.1 uncultured Myxococcales bacterium
GATCTCAGCGTCGCGGATCCCGTACGACTCGAGGTCTTCGGCGGCCGATTCATGTCGATCGCGGAGCAGATGGGCGCGGCCCTTCGCAATACGGCAGTCTCGACCAATATCAAGGAGCGCCTCGATTA
Source organism: uncultured Myxococcales bacterium (assembly GCA_965371385.1). Taxonomy (GTDB): domain Bacteria; phylum Myxococcota_A; class UBA9160; order UBA9160; family UBA4427; genus CBDUYG01. The sequence continues at coordinate 129 of CBDUYG010000856.1, forward strand.
CTCGTGTGCCGTCTTCGATGCCGGGGGCGGGCTGGTCGCAAATGCTCCCCACATCCCGGTTCATCTCGGCGCGATGGGGGATACGGTGAGGTCGGTGCGCGACGGCTTTCCGGATCTCGCCCCGGGTGACGTCATCGTGACCAATGATCCCTTCGCCGGAGGCTCGCACCTGCCGGATGTCACGGTCGTCACGCCCCTCTTCCTCTCGGAAGGGCAGGGCGCCGAAGCGAGCTTCTACGTCGCGAGCCGCGGGCATCACGCCGACCTCGGCGGCACGACCCCGGGCTCGATGCCGCCGGATTCACGAACCCTCGAAGACGAGGGCGTCGTGATCCGGGCCTTCCGTCTCGTGAAGGCCGGGCGCTTCGACGAGGTGGAGATCCGCCGCCTGCTCGGCGAAGCCCGCCATCCCGCGCGCAACCCCGACGACAACGTCGCCGACCTCGAGGCCATGGTGGCGGCGAATCGCGCGGGCGTGCATCTGCTCGAGGACTTCGTGCGCGAGGAGGGGCCGGAGGCGGTCTCGACCACGATGCGTCAGCTCCAGCAGATGGCCGCCGACAAGGTTGCGCTCGAGATCGGCCGATTGGCCGACGGCGAGTATCGCTTCGAGGATCAGATGGACGACGGAACGCCGATCTGCGTCCGCCTCGAGGTGCGGGGCGAAGGGATGCGGATCGACTTCGGCGGAACGGGCGCCGCCGTGACGGGCAACCTCAACGCTCCGCGTGCAGTCACCCACGCCGCCGTGATCTACGTGCTTCGCTGCCTCGTCTCGGATCGCATCCCGCTCAACGGAGGCTGTCTCGAGCCCGTCGAGATCATCATTCCCAGCGGCTCGATCCTCGATCCTCCCGAGGGCTGCGCCGTCGTGGGCGGAAACGTCGAGACCTCCCAGCGAGTCGTCGACGTCCTGCTCGGCGCGATCGGTATCGCCGCCGCGAGCCAGGGCACGATGAACAACGTCACCTTCGGCGACAACAGCTTCGGCTACTACGAGACGATCGGCGGCGGCGCCGGGGCCGGGCGGGACTTCCCCGGCGCATCGGGCGTCCACACCCACATGACGAACACGCGGATCACCGACGCCGAGGTATTGGAGTCGCGCTATCCCGTTCGCCTCAGCCGCTTCTCTCTTCGCCCGGGCTCCGGCGGCGAGGGGAGGCAGCCGGGCGGCGATGGACTGATCCGTGAGTACACCTTCACCGCGCCCGTCACCGCGACCCTGCTGACCGAGAGACGCGAGACCCGGCCCTTCGGCCTCGAAGGGGGAGGCCCCGGGGCTGCGGGGCGCAACCAGGTCGAACGGGCGGACGGAAGCCGAGAGCGGCTCCCCGCTCGCTGCTCCATCGAGCTCGCGGCCGGCGATTCGCTTCGCATCGAGACGCCGGGCGGTGGAGGCTTCGGCGCGCCCGAGTGAGATCGAAGCAGCCGAGGAATCCAATGCCATCTCGCGGGGCTACGATAAAATACGCCCCTCTCTTGCTTCTCATCCCCCGGCAGTCTAAGGTCGCCCCGAGGGCGCGTAGCTCAATTGGCAGAGCAAGGGACTCTTAATCCCTAGGTTCGGGGTTCGATTCCCCGCGCGCTCACCATCCTCGCTCTTTCCCGCCCCGGGCTTCCCAGCTCGGCGACTC
>CBDUYG010000857.1:0-1762 GCA_965371385.1 uncultured Myxococcales bacterium
GTCCTCGTCGAGTCCGAACTCGGAGCTGAGCATTCCGCGGTGCAGTGCGCTCATGCTGGGCCCCACCTGGAGCCGAACGATGGGCGCGAACTTCCTCTCGCGCAGCTCGAGCTTGATCGTCTCGAGTAGATCGTCCTGCTCTTCCTCGTCGCTCTCGGTGACGGCATTGCGCGTGATGCGGAAGACCTCGCAGCTCTCGATCTCCATGCCGGGGAAGAGTAGATCGAGGTTCTCGGCCATCAGGTCCTCGAGGCGGACGAAGACGTTCTCCCCGCCCACCGGGACGAAGCGGGGTGTGCCCGAACCCACCGGAACCTTGACCCGGGCGAGGGAGGGGGTCTCGTCCTTGGGGTGGCGCAAGGTGACGAGGAGGTTCACGGAGAGATTCGAGACGAAGGGGAAGGGATGCGCCGGATCCATCGCCTGGGGAGTGACGAGGGGGTAGATGTTCTCGATGTAGTGATCCCGAAGCGACTGCCGCTCGTCGGGGCTGAGGTCGCGGACTCGTACCAGGAAGATGCCCGCCTTCTTCAGCTCTTCGCGCAACTCGACCATTAGCTCACTGCAGCGCTGTTCGATCTGGCGCACGATCAGCAGGCTCTCGGAGATCTGCTCGCGCGGGGTTCGGCCGTCGACCGTGAGATCGTGCACTCCGGCGCCGACCTGCTGCTTCAGGCCGCCAATTCGTTTCATCATGAACTCGTCGAGGTTCGAATTCACGATGGAGAGAAATTTGACTCGCTCGAGCAGCGGAACTCGCTCGTCCTCAGCCTCGTTGAGCACCCGGCGATTGAAGGTGAGCCAGGTGAGCTCGCGATTGAGGTAGTACTCGGGTGAGGAGAGATCGAATCCCTCCTCGAGCAGCTTGGGGCCAGGATCATCGGAGGCCGCTGCCCCGGCTTCGCTTCCGGCGTCCGTCTCAGCGACTTCGGGAGACCCGGTCTCGGCCGCCGGTGTCTCGGCGATCGTCGTCTCGACGTCGGGCTCGGCGTCGGTCACCAGAGCGACCGGGGGATCGGGTTGATTCTGATTGATCGTCATGATTCGTCTCGTCGGATTCGTTGGATCACTTGCAGGGCGGGTCGCCGAAGAGCCTGCGCTGAATCGGGTCTCAGATCTCTTCCTGGAGACCCAGCTCTGCGTAGAACCACTGGATGATCCGCTCGGCGATCTCGGTCTTCGAATGATCCGCGCAGTCGATCACGAGATCCGCGGCCTCACGATACCACGGATCGCGGCGATCCATGATCTCCCTGAAGTGGCTCGAGACAGAGAGGGAAGGGCGGTTCGAATCCCCGGCGATCCGCTCCTCGAGATAGGCTGGATCGCGCGCCAGATAGACGATCGAGCCGCTGCGGCTGAGGGCCTCCACCTTGCGCCGGCTGAAGCGCTCCTCCCCGCTCTCGTCGAGATCGACGACGGCTCCGCCCCCGCAGTCGATCAGGGCGCCCCCGGAGAATGCGGCCAGCTTCTCGATCACCCGGAATTCGAGCTCACGAAAGCCCTCCCAGCCCTCGCGCTCCACGATCTGGGGAATCGTCGCCGCCCCGGCCTCGTAGCGTACGAGCGCATCGGTCGAAAAAAGCATGAAATTGCGGTTTCGGCCGGTGATTCGCTTGCAGATCGAGCTCTTGCCGCTGCCACGCCCCCCAATGAGAACGAGATTCCGGTCGAGCTCGGGATGTGACTTACGGGCGGCCATGGCAGGGTGTGTATAACGAAGCAGGCTCCTGGCTGCGAGATGGGTGAGGCGAGGGGCCTC
>CBDUYG010000858.1:0-1761 GCA_965371385.1 uncultured Myxococcales bacterium
GAGCGGCGGCGAAGGTGACGAGGCCCTCGAGCGCATAGTCGTGGTGCATGCTCGCGATGCCTCCGGATATCAGGAGCGCGATTCCCACGCCGACCAGCGACTCCCCCGCAATGACGCCGGACGCGAAGAGGATGCCGCGTTGTACCACTCCACTTCCTCCCCCTGCTCCCCCTTCGGCGGGACGCTGCCGGGCGCTGCGCGATCGGAGGTGTGCCAGCAGTCCACCGAGCAGGATCGGGACGCTCAGCCCGAAGGGCAGGTAGATCCCCACTGCGACGGGCATGAGGTGTGCGCGAAAGGTCGAGCCGCGCTTCTTCAGCTGCGCATCCACGAGCAGGACCGCGATCCCGAGCAGGGCACCGAGCCCCACCAGCCCCCAGGGCAGCTGGCCATCTCCAAAGAAGCCCCGCGCGAGGCTGGCAAAGAGGGTCGCCTGGGGTGCGCTGAGCTCGGGGCTCCCGATCACGTAGGCGTCGTGCAGGAGCTGGAGCACCGGAGCCATGACGAGGGAGGCGATCGCGATTCCGGCGATCTGCATGATCTGTTGATTGCGGGGCGTTGCGCCGACCAGGCTTCCCGTCTTCAGATCGTTGCAGACGTCGCCGGAGGTGCAGGCCGCGCAGCATACGATCGCCGCCACGCCGAGGGTCGCCACCATTCCGCTCGTGCCCGAGAATCCGAAGATCCAGAGCATTGCGCCGGTGAAGAGAACGGCGGTGATCGTCATACCGCTCACTGGACTGTTGCTGTTGCCGACGAGGCCAACGATGTAGCTCGCGACTGCCACGAAGAAGAACGACATCACGAGCATCAACGCACTCGAGAGCAGGGTGATCGCGATGCCACCGGTAAACTGGTAGTAGACGGCCACGATCAGGACGACAGCGAGCGCGAGCAGCGCGGCGAGGGTCCGGGTCGAAAGATCGCGTTCGCTCGGCTCTTCCGGGAGGGCATCGCCGCCGAAACGCCGGCGGATGTCGTCGACGGCATGCACGAGGCCGGCGCGCACGTTGATGATCGAAGCGATCCCCCCGACCACCATCGCCCCGACACCGACATAGCGCACTCCCTCGGACCAAAGGGTCCAGGCCCGGTCCACCGGGGTTCCGTCGGGGAGCAGGGGATTGGCGAGCTGGGGGGCGATCGCGCTGAGGGCGGATTGGATGTCCGGAAAGAAGGGGATGCAGATCAGCCATCCGATCGCGCCCCCGATGAAGATCAGCACCGCGACGTTGAGCCCAACGATGAAGCCGACGGCGACGAGGGCCGGTGAAACGTCGGAGCCAAAGTAGACGACGCGGCCCGCGCCCGTCGCAAAGGCACCCTCGAGCGTTCCCCGGATCACTCCGAAGAACGAGACCAGGAGCTTGAACACCGCCCCGACGGCCCCACCCCAGATCACCGAGCTGGCCCCCGCCCGGCTCTCCTCGGCCCGGTCGCTCGTTTCCAGAACCGCCGCGCACGCCACGCCTTCGGGGTAGGGGAGGTCGGGATTGTCCACGACGAAGACCCTGCGCATTGGAATCATGAACAGCACGCCGAGGAGGCCCCCGGTAAACGCGATCACCGTCGTCATGAGGAGGTCGAACTCCTTCCAGACGCCGATCAGGAGCAGGGCGGGCATCGTGAAGATGATGCCCGCCGCCAGGGACTCGCCCGCCGATGCGGCGGTCTGGATCTGGTTCGCCTCGAGAATGCTGCTGCGTTTGGAGAGCAGTCGCAGCAGCAGCGAGCCGACGACCGCGGCCGGAATCGACGCCG
>CBDUYG010000859.1:0-1738 GCA_965371385.1 uncultured Myxococcales bacterium
CGGGCTCCCGCTCGATCTCGTGCTCGCTCGAGTCGAGGCGGCTCGCAACCAGGAGCTCGGCGACCAGCTCGTCGAGCTCGCGGATGTCGCGCTCGATGCGCGAGCGCAGCTCGGGGCGGGGATCGCTCTCGAGTAGCTCGAGGGCGACTCGGATTCGCGCCAGGGGGGTGCGGAACTCATGGGAGGTGGCGGCCAGGATGCGGCGCTTATCCTCTACGAGGTTCTCGATCCGCTCGGCGCTGCGGTTGAAGCTCTTCGCGAGCTGAGCGATCTCGTCCCGGCCCTTCACCGTTGCGCGAGCGCCGAGATTTCCCTCACCGAAGGCCTCGACTTGATTCTGCAGGGCCTCGACCCGACGGGTGAGACGGCGGACGAGGGGATAGGCGCCGAGGCCGGTCGCGACCGCGGCCAGGGCCATCATTCCCGCCACCCGGCGGCCATGCTCGCGTGGCGGATGGGGGATGCGAATCACGAACCAGCGCGAGTCCGGAAGCGAGAGGGCCGCGAGTCCGCTGCGAGGGCCTCTCACTCTGTGATCTCGTTTCATGTGCACCGGGTAGAGGCGACTGCTTCGCCAGCTTGGCTCGGGCGGGGAAAGGGGCGCCCCGATGCTCGCGATCTCGTCCCCGTCGGCGCTGAAGAGGGCCGCGTCGACTCCGAAGGGTCCGAAGAGCTCGGCGAGGCGCTCGCTCGCCTCTTCGGGCGGCGTGCCCGCGGGCGGAAGTACCGCGGCTGCGAACTGGCTCGCGCTCTCGAGCACCTCGGGTGACTGAAGACCCTGGCCCCGAATCCACCAACCCACGGAAGCGACCAGGGAGAAGATCACCAGCACGCCGACCACGGTGAGGTAGATCTGGACGTAGAGGCGTCGCATCAGTCCGAGCCCTCACGGTCCTGGATGCGGGCCAGGACATAGCCCGTGCCCCGCACCGTCAGCAGGCGCCGCGGACGCCGGGGCTCGTCCTCGATCGCCGCCCGGATGCGGGAGATGTGGGTATCGATGCTGCGATCGAAGGCCTCGATGTCGCGGCCCTGCACGGCATTCATCAGCTGATCGCGCGAGAGCACGCGGCCGGCGTTCCTGGCCAATACGACGAGGAGGTCGAATTGGTGGCCGGTGAGGGTCTTCTCTTCGTCGCCGATGCGCAGGATTCGAGCACCGAGGTCGATTTCGAGTCTGCCGAAACGGAACACGGAGGCCGACTCGTCGCGGGAGCTTCGTGCCCGGCGCAGCACGGCGCGCAGGCGGGCCAGAAGCTCACGTGGGTTGAAGGGCTTGGGGAGGTAGTCATCGGCCCCGAGCTCGAGGCCCACGATGCGATCCGTCTCATCACCGCGAGCGGTGAGCATCAGGATCGGGATCGACGAGCCCTCCCGAACCTTGCGGCAGACCTCGAAGCCGTCGAGATCGGGGAGCATCACGTCGAGCACGAGGGCGTCGTAGGTCTCGGACTCGAGCGCCTTGATGCCCGTGCGGGCATCGCCACGGCTCGTGACCTCGAGACCGTTCGACTCGAGGTATTCGGCGAGCATCTCGGCGAGGCTCGCGTCGTCGTCGATGATGAGGACTCGTGTCGCCATGGGGGGTGCCGTCGCGGCCTCTCCGATGCGGGGTGATGTTGACGCCAGAGGGTAGCGGCCCGGCCGCCCTTTAGGGGCCGGTCCCCCCGGCGGCGGCGGGATAGGAAGAGCACAACACAGAACACCAGTCACCGCAACAAAAAGAGTATTCCGACGT
>CBDUYG010000860.1:0-1737 GCA_965371385.1 uncultured Myxococcales bacterium
GGAGTAGAAGGACGGGCCGCGCTCGGCCCGAGATTGGCCAGCGCTCGAGAGATGAGGAATGAGAGTTGGGGATGAGAGTCGAACGATGAGGGATGGGAGTTGAGGGATGAGGAATCAGGAATGAACCTGATCGAGGAACTCCTCGCTCTCCAGGAAGAGCACGGATACCTCACGGACGAGGCCCTCACGGATCTCTCCCGGCGAACCCGCAGCCCCCTCTACGAGCTCGAGGGACTTTGTTCCTTCTATCCGCACTTCATCCGAACACCGCCGGCGGCCGTCCGGGTTCGGGCATGCCGGGATCTCGCCTGTCACATGCGCCGACGCGAGAGCCCCATCGACGAGCTGCGCAGGGCCTGCGAAGAACGCCCCGACACCGACTTCGAAATGGTCTCCTGCCTCGGGCGCTGCGAAATCGCGCCCGCATGCACTGTGAACGGCGAAGCGATGTCGATCGAGGAGGCCGGCAATCGCCTCGCGAGAGGAGCGGTGGGCCCACCCGAGCAAGCTGCGGCGCCCTCTGCGGCTGAAGCCCGTCGCTGGCAGATCGATCCCTACGCGAACGCCGACGACCGATACGGTGCGCTGCGTGAAGCACTCGATTCCTACGGCGAGCCGGCTTTCCAGCGCAGCTTGATCGATCGGATCTCGGAGTCCGGCCTGCGTGGCATGGGCGGAGCGGGGTTCCCGACCGGCCGAAAGTGGCAGATCGTTGCCGATCAGCCCGCTACGCCACGCAGCGTGATCTGCAACGCCGACGAGAGCGAGCCCGGCACGTTCAAGGATCGCGTGCTGATGGCGGATGTACCCCACCTCGTGATCGAGGGGATGGTCCTGGCAGGGCTCGCGATCGGAAGCAGCGATGGCTGGATCTATATCCGTCACGAGTACGCGCCGGAGCGAGACGCACTGGCCGCGGCCATCGAAGACGCCCGCGCGCGCGGGGCGCTCGGGAAGGACATCTTCGGCTCCGGCTTCGGCTTCGACATCCGCATCTTCGTCTCTCCCGGCGGCTACGTGCTGGGTGAAGAGACCGCGCTCCTCGAAGCGCTCGAAGGGCGCCGGGGCGAGCCCCGAAACAAGCCACCCTTTCCCGGCATCGAGGGGCTCCATGGAAGGCCGACGTTGATCAACAACGTCGAGACCCTGGCCCATATCCCGCGCCTGCTTCGCGGGGGGAGTGCGGATCTCAAGCTCTTCTCGGTGAGTGGCGACGTCGAGCGGCCGGGTGTCGTCGAGCGGCCCCTGGGTACGCCTCTCTCGGAGCTGATCGAGCGCTGCGGAGGGATGAGGGGCGGCGGCGATCTGCTTGCCTTCCTGCCCGGTGGCGCCAGCACGGGCTTTCTCTTCGTCGAGCACGCGGAGATCGCGATGGATTGGGAGTCTCTCGCGGAGGCGGGCTCTGCCCTCGGCTCCGGGGCGGTGCTGATCGTCGCCGAAGGTGCGGACCTTCACGACCTTGCGACCAATCTCACCGAGTTCTTCCGAAACGAATCCTGCGGAAAGTGCGTGCCCTGCCGCATCGGAACCGAGAAGGCCGTGAAGCTGATTCGTCGGGGGGACTCAGCCTCCCTCGAGCTGCTGCCCGAGCTCGACGAAGTGCTTCGCGCAACCTCGATCTGTGGTCTCGGCCAGGTGGCCCTGACGCCGATACTCAGCGTTCTGGCTCGCTTTCCAGCTCCCGAGAGCATCCGCGGAGACGAGCCGTGAGTCGCGTCGAGATCACGATCGACTCGG
>CBDUYG010000861.1:0-1729 GCA_965371385.1 uncultured Myxococcales bacterium
CGCGCCGCCGGCAAGGCGCGGAACCGCCGCTCTAGCGTGCTACGGCAAGGTTTCGTTACGCCGCCGGCGGTGATGCATCGGCGCATGGGCGTCGCGATGAGTCTTGGGTCAGGCTCCTGGTCCGAGCGAGCGGTCGCTGGTCGCAGTGGGCCGTCCAGCGCCGATCAGGGAGAGTCCCTAGACTCGCCGGCCACCCGAAGGGAATGCACGACGATGTCATCCGAAGCGACCGATTCCAGACCCGGCACCAGTCCGCAATCCAAGCCCGCGCCCAAGTCCCGCCAGCCCAAGCAGGAGCAGGAGAAGGCGCGCAGCGAAGTCACCGAGGTGGCGCCCGATGTGCTCCGCCTCGAGCTCGACATCACGATCCCCGGCCTTGGCCACGTCAACTGCTACGCGCTGACGGACAAGGACGGAGTCGCACTGGTGGATCCGGGGCTCCCGGGCAACGACACTCACAACATCCTCGTGGAGCGGCTGCGCCAGGCGGATCTGAAGATCAAGGACGTTCATACCGTCATCGTCACCCACTCTCATCCAGATCACTTCGGGGGCGCGAGCCGGCTCGCGAAGGATGCCGGGGCGAAGGTGGTAGCCCACCGCAACTTCAGCTTCGGCCCCGCGCCCCACCCGCATCATCACGAGCCCGAGGTCTCGGTCGACGATCTCGCGGCCGAGATCGACACCGCCTCCGAAGATGATTCGGATGGCCTCGAGCCTCTCGTCCCCAAGGCGGTCGTGTCGGGGTACGTCCCGTCCAACGTCATTCGCCGAAGTCGCGGCACACCGTGGGGTGGAGCGAGTGCTCGCCCGCCCTTCCGGATGCTCGTCAAGTGGATGTTCAATTCGCTGATCGGGAATGCGCAGTGGTATCCGACGATCAGCGACCACGTGGCCGATGGTGATGTGCTGCGGCTCGCGGGTCGCGACTGGTTCGTCGTCCACACCCCGGGCCACACCGAGGATCACTTCTGTCTGCACGATCCCGAGAGCAAGGTCTTCCTGGCCGGGGATCACGTCCTCCCCACCATCACGCCCCATATCTCGGGCGTGAGTCAGCGCTCCGACCCCCTGAATGCGTTCTTCGAATCTCTCGATCTCGTCGGCGGCCTGCCCGATGTCGAAAACGTCCTGCCGGCCCACGGTCACCCCTTCGATGATCTCTCGAAGCGCGCGACGGCGATCAAGGAGCATCACTTCGAGCGTCTCGATCGCCTGCGCGAAATCGGGGGCGAGCTCGGCGCCGCGACCGTGGCGGACTTCTCCCATCGGCTCTTTCGCAAGCGCAGCTGGGGCGCGATGGCGGAGAGCGAGACCTACGCCCACCTCGAGCACCTGCGGCTCGCGCGCGAGGCCGAGTGTCGCGAAGAGGACGGCAAGCTCATCTACACGACCCGATGAGGGGTTGAGATCAGCTCAGGCGAGCGCTCGTGATGAAGTACAGCAAGGTTTCGCGGTCCACGTTGACCGGGAAGCCCGGCTCCGCTGGGCCCGCAACGCCGAGATCGGCGAACAGACGCGTGCATCGCGGCGGGAGGGCTTCTTTCGCAGCCGGCCGGGCCGATCAGCTCTTCAGCGCGTACGTCTGCTCGAGATACTCGATGATGTGCGCCGACTCGAATAGCTCCGTGCCGGTATTGGGGTCCGAGAGCCAGGGGACCTGCATCTTGCCCGAGCGCTTGACGAAGGCTTCGCGCGAGGGGCTCCCCTTCGCGACGTTGTGGAGCCG
>CBDUYG010000862.1:0-1719 GCA_965371385.1 uncultured Myxococcales bacterium
AATATGCCGACGACTGGGAGAATTACTCGTTGGGATTCGCCGGAGTCCCGCCTTCGAGAGGGTTGGATGCAGTAGCTGGGGACGCATGAGCGACGCTTTCAGTCCGCTGACGAGTTCGCCGCACACGCGGTTGCGAAGCGTGCTGACGGGAAAAGGCCACAACGACTGTTTTCGGCAGTCGAACTGACTGTATGGGGCCGAGGATGCAGACTCGAGCACGAGTCGACCGGTGCGCACGGGGGACGCAGCTCGGGAGTCACTACTCGAAGGGAAGGGGGCGCAGGCGAGGGTTCCGATCCGGGCCCTCGACGAGGTAGAGACGGAGTTCCTTCGCCGGACGTGCGAGGGTGTCCGGAGGCAACATCGCTGAAACGAGTCGGCCCTCCTTGCCAACGAGCGGTGCGGGAACGACCGTCGCGATCGCATCTCCAACGACGAGGGCGACCCGGGGCTCCCTCCCCTTCGGCTCGCGAAAGAGGGCCAGCGACCCGACGAAGCGCGCGGGAACCCGTGCGTCGTCCGCTTCCATTCGCTTCCGCACGTGCCGGTCGAGCACGACCTCCCCCGCCGGCTCGTCGCTGACGCGGAGCCCGACGAGGGGCCGGCCCGCCAGCCCGGCATGGGGCGCCACGTTGTAGAGCCCGTCCACCCGAGTGCCGGAGCCAAAGGCCTCGAGTTTGCGCGCCAGGGTGATGTCTCGCCCCAGCACCTCGCTCGGAATCTCGAGCAGGAGATTCAAGGGCTTCTGACTCGCGAAGACCTTGCGTATTGGACGAGGCTCGCAGGTGTTCGAGGCGAGCGAGCATCCGTCCATGGTCCACGGCGCCTCGACTCCGATCACATCTGCGATCGTCGCCGCGATGTCGATGATCTCCGCGTCGCGTCGATCGACCTGCGCCCGCACCTGCCCCGGGCTCTTGATGAATAGGGGAATGCCGATCAGGTCTTCCGGATGAGGATGACGGACGAGCGAACGAAGATAGTGCTCGGGCCAGAAGCTCGCGCCGTGATCGGACGTGACGATGAGCAGGGATGAACCGTAGAGGCCTACCCGGCGCATACTCTCGAGCAGCTCGCCGAGCAGACGATCCGCAACCTCGAGCTGCATCAAATGCCGTCGATAGGCGTCGAGACTCCACCACGGTTCCTTCTCCCACTTGAGCACCCGAAGCCCGTAGTCCTCGATCGGCGCATAGCCTTCGCCGGAAGGCAGCAGATGCCACGGGCCATGGGGTAGATCGGTGTGGAGGAAGTGGAACCCGGCGGCGGCGTTGGGCTCGGCGGCACTCTCTTCGAGGCGCCGAATGAATCGCTCGAAGATCCTCTCCTCTCCGCTCATGAGGATCCGGCGGCTTCGGCTCTGCCGGAGCTTCTCTTCACTCTGCGCGAGCCCTTCCGGCGCACCGGCAGCTCCCCCGGCGCCTGCGCTCGCCTGCCCGAAGCCGACCCAGGTGCGCGTGATCGGGGGCAGCTCGTCGCGCAGGAACTCGGGCAGGACGAGATGGAGATAGACGACGCCAACATCGCTCACGAGCAGGGCAAAGGACGCCGGCTCATCTTCCCCGGCAGCATCCCCCCTTCCCTCGTCTGGAATATGGAAGAGGGTGCGCGGCTCGATCGCGTTCAAACGATAGGAGTCGTCGAGCCAGGTGAGGAGATTGTCCGGATAGTTGCTGCGAATCGGAAGCCGGGGCTCGAGGGTCGGATAGCGCCCCGTCA
>CBDUYG010000863.1:0-1711 GCA_965371385.1 uncultured Myxococcales bacterium
CAGATCGAGCGTGCGCTTCGACCGCATGGGAGAGTCGTGGTCAGCGAGCTTCGTGGCGAAAAGGAGCGGATCCCCATCGGCGCAACTCACAAGATGAAGCGCAATCAGATCGCCGGCGAGATCTCGCGCAATCGCTTCAAGCAGGTCGGTCAGATCGACGGCCTTCGCTGGCACCACGTGCTGATCTTCGAGCGGAGGGCCGAGGCGGAGAAGAATGGGAAGGCTACTCCGCGGCACGCAGGGGGGTAGGCCTGCCGAAGAGCCACCCCTGGCCGTAGTGGATACCGAGCTTGCCCAGCATCTCGAGCTCCTCGAGAGTATCGAGGCCCTCGCCGATCACCTTCGACCCCATCTTCTCGGCCAGGGTGAGGAGTGCTGCGAGCAGATCCTGCCGGGCGGGATCCTGGTCCACCCCGCTCACGAAGGCCCGATCCATCTTGATGAACTCGGGCGTGAGCTCGAGCAGGGCCTCGAGGCCTGCGTAGCCCGAACCGGTATCGTCGAGAGCGAACTGGAAGCCCAGTTGCCGATACTTGTCCCGCACCTCCTTGAAATCGGCGAAATTCTCGATCGACTCCTGCTCCGAGATCTCGAAGACGACGTCGCTCGGACTCAGGCGGCACTCCTCGAGGGTCTTGATCAGACGCTCCTCGCGAAAGTTCGGGTCGTGAATCGTGGTGGGGAGGATGTTGAGGAAGAGCTTGGTACCGGAGGGAAAATCCACGGCGCCCCGCAGCCCGCTGGCGCGACACAGACAATCGAGCTCGAAGACCATGTCCTCCTCGGCAGCCGCCTGGAAGAGCGCCACCGGGGAGTGGAACTCGGTACCTTCCGGACCTCGAGCGAGGGACTCATATCCGAAGACGACGCGGCTATCGACCTCGACGATGGGCTCGTAGACGGCATGGATCTTTCGGTCGAGCATCGTCTCCGAGAGGCGCTTGCGCCGATCCCTCGCCTCGATACGCACGTTGAGCTCGGCATCCTGTCTCGCCTCGGCGATCGTCTGGCAGAGCTGACTCTCGACACTGAAGCGCGGGTTGCGAATACAGATCGCCGAGCCGTTGATGAGCTTCGGAGCCGTCCGTAGATAGGGATAGAAGGCCTTGCCCGCGTTGCTCTCGAGACGCTGCCGCAGGGCAGTGTCGAAGCCCGGAATCTCCTGTCGGCTGATGCGTGCGCCTCCGCTCTCGCGAAAGAGCAATACGACGATTTCATGACGGCCGAGCTCGCCGGTCACGGCGAAATCTCCCTCGGCAAGCTTCTCCCGGGCAATCTGACGAACCAGTCCGCTCAGGGTTTGAAACGCTTCGGTCCGAGCCGGATCACCGTACTTCCGCTCGATCGAGCGCAGAAACTCTGCGTTGACCAGCAACACGCCCATCACTCCGGCCGCGTCGAAGCGGGCTTCGACCTCCGGCATGGCGGCGGACTGGGTCATCAGGACGGCGCGCTCGATTGCGGCCGAACGATCTTTGGAGTGGGGCGAGAATTCGTTCATGCTACCTGCATCGGCAACTCGGAGGTCGGTCCTGAGGTGCCCAACGGGGTTCCAGGGAATCGCCACGGGCCGGCGGGGTCGTCAGCCGATGGGCCGGATGATCCCCTGCTCTGTCAGATCACGCAGAGCCTGCTGGATCCCTGTATCCGGCTCGGGGATCACGTCGAGAACCTTGCGCACGTTCATCCCGACCTCGATCAGGTCGATGAT
>CBDUYG010000864.1:0-1710 GCA_965371385.1 uncultured Myxococcales bacterium
TAGAGTCTGGCGCAGATTGGAGTCTCGCTCATGGCAGGCCGGAACACGCTCGCGTTCGCGATCTATTTCATCTGCTTGTGGCTCTGCATCGTCGGGCTCCTGGTTCATTGGAACGGCAGCTACCTGCGAGTCGATTTCGTGATGGGCCCGGGGCTGCGCAGGCTCACGGGGACCATTGCAGTCGGCCTTCTCGCGCTCACGGTCTTGGCAGGATTCCGCGCGGCTCAAGGACGATGGAAGGAGTTCCTCTTCGCGAATCTCGGCCTGGCGATCGCCGTTGTCCTCGTAGTCGGGATGACCGAAGCCTTCTTCGCTGGCCGCGTGCCCCCGTGGCCCGCGAGTCATCTTCACGGCGTCGATCCCAGCGTGGGCCCCGAGGCCTGGGGCCGGGTGCAGTCGTTCTTCCCCGAAGCCGTGAAGAACAACTCGTGGGGCCAGCGCGATCTCGAGCGAAGCATTCCGAAGCCCAACGGGGTGAGGCGCATCGCGTTCGTGGGAGACTCCTTCCTGGAGGAGTCTTCGCTCGTTCCCGTCTCCCTGCTCGTCGATCGCCGGCTCGGCGAAGGGGCCGAGGTGATCAATCTCGGTATCTCGGCCACCCATCCCGTCGACTACTACGACGTGATCGCGAACGTGGCTCTCGAGCTCGACGTCGACGAGGTGGTGACCTTCGTCTTCATGGGCAACGACTTCGTCGATCACGCCGACGTGCGCTCTCCACAGCTCCAGGCCTTGATGTCTCCGCCCCCGCGCGCGAGCTTGCTGGGCGATTGGATGCCGGGCCTCAACTTCGAGCTCACCCGGCGCTTCAAGTACTCGACCTCGGCATGGATCGCGGCCGATCTCCACGCCAGGGAGCAGGCCGAGCTCGAGGCCTTCCGCGGCCTCGAGCCCCGGCACATGCCGGGCGCCCTCTCGAAGTTCCACCCGCGTCAGCAACGGGACTCGTGCATGGAGGAGCTGGCGAAGCGGGATTTTACCCAGTTCCACCACGACCTCACGCACCCGGATCTCGGCATCTTTCGAACCTACGTCCTGGGCCCGGCGGTTTGTCCTCACTATCCGGAGACGGCGATGCTAAGCGATGCCGATCGGGAAGGAGTCCGAAAGACGGTCGGAATCCTGCGCTCGATCCAGGCCCTGCTCGATCGCGAGGGGGTGCGGCATCGGGTCGTCCTGATCCCGCTCGGCCCGGAGGTGGATCGCCGGATCCAGGACCAGTGGCGGGTGCTCGTGGATTTCGAACGGATGTTCCGCCACCTCTATGCGAAGGCAGAGCTCTTCGCTCTATCTCTCGTCGAGGCCTCAATCGAGGTGATCGACCTCTACCCGATCCTGGATGGGCAGCGAGGCGTCTATCTCAGTTTCGACGGCCATTGGTCTCCGGATGGGAACGAGGCGGTAGCCGCTCACCTTGCCGAGATCCTGGGTAGCAGCGCCAAAGCCCGATGACGCGACAGCGAATCGATTCGGAGTACTGCGATATCGCCTGACATTGGAGGGAGGAGCGGGCCGGGCGGACCCGGTGGCTCCGCCTGTGAGTGGGCGATCGTGGTGTGTGCCCCGGCTGCTGGGGTTGGCGGTGCTTTGGAATCGAGCTCTCTAGGACGCCGACTGAATCAGGATCGAGCAGCTGCGCGTGCTCTTCGCCAGTGGGCGATTCGCAGTCCGGGCACGGCGAGGGTCACGATCGCGAAGTAGATGTACGTG
>CBDUYG010000865.1:0-1709 GCA_965371385.1 uncultured Myxococcales bacterium
GTCGCGCAGCCAGGGTGGCTCGGGGTTGGGGGATGGGCGAGACTTCTGCGGTCCCGAAACATCTCAAGACCCGAAAGCTCCGTCTCGCGGGGCGGGAAAGAGGGATGGGCGAGACACTGGAGAGACCAAAGAGAGACAGGAGAAATCGACCATGAGTGAGTCCGATACCGTCAGCTATGAGATCCAGGGAAGAACCGTCGAGATGCCCGTCGAGGTCCGCGAAGCGGCCAGTGGCATAGCGAGCTTCATCGTACCCACCTCCGTCGCCCGGGGTCTGGTGGGCGACGCTTTCGAGGTGCCGGACTTCCTGCCCGGGCGCACGCTCTTCATGCTCGGCTGCATCGACTACCGCGACAACGATCTCGGCGACTACAACGAGGTCGCGATGAACTTCTTCGTACGCAAGCGCGGGGCGAGCGGTGGGTTCCCCTACGTCAGCAGCTGGTTCGGGATGGGGAAGGGAACCCTCGCGGCCTATGCGTGGAAGATGCCCGTGAACCAGAGCTTCACTCGAGACGCCGGCGACATCATCTGGGGATTCCCCAAGACGATCGAACGCATCGAATTCGATTACGACACACCGGGGCGCTTCGGCGCCACCCTCGAGATGGACGGGGAAAAGGTTTTCGAAATCAACATGCGACGGGGCGGCGAGATATCCCGGCCCGCGATGGACCTCCAGAGCTACTCCTACATCAACGGCATCCCTCACCGCACCTCGTTCACGTCGACCTCCGAAGGAATGGGAACGCACTTCGGTGGGGGTGACGTCGTTCTCAGCCTCGGCGATCACCCGATCGCGAAGACGATGCGCCAGCTCGGCCTGCCCAAGAAGCCGCTCATGACGATGTGGACCGAGAGGATGAAGATGACCTTCCAGGCGCCGCAAAAGCTCTAGCCGCCGTCTTCGACGTCCGATCGAGACCGTCAATGCGAACCGGTGGGCGAGCAGGGCGATGCGTTCGCCGCGTTCGCCGCCCAGGACCAGAGGGTGTCATCAAGGTGGCGTTCGACTTTCGAAAATTCTGCTCTTGCGATCCATCAAGCCAATGAAAAGCGAGCAAGGCAAGGTTCCGGCCCGAGACGCAAATGGCGATTCGACCAAGGGAACCAATCTCAACCCCCGCTACCCGCCGGCCCATCACCTGCTGCGCGATCTGCGAATCCATATCGAGACCGTGGACGACGTGCCCTGCTCCGGCATGGAGATCGTCCCGGAGATCTGCACCCTGACTGGAGGTGCGCGCGCGGGGGCGATCGCGACGCTCGTGGATGTCGTCTCGGGAACGGCCGCAGCCCGAGCCGTGGCGCCGGACTGGATCGCCACCTGCGACATGGTCCTCCACCTGCTGCGGCCGGCGAAGACCGGCGAGCTCTTCTCGAGCGCAAAGGTGCTGCGGCGTGGGCGCACCACGGTGGTGATCGAGGTCGAGGTCATGACCCGCCGCGAAGGGGCGCCCGACGTCCCGATCGGCCTCGCGACCGTGACCTTCTCCGTGCTTCGGGCCCGGGGCGAGATCCAGACGGTCGAGGGCCGCGACCACACGGCGCGTACGGAGTTCGCCCTGCCGGGCTCGGGCTTTGGCGAGCCCTTCGTCACGAAGCTCGGCACCCGCCTCATCGACGCAGCCTCGGGAGCCTGGCGCCTCGATCTCTCGGACTACAACGCCAACAGCCTGGGCGCGCTCCAGGGAGGCGGGCAGGCCACG
>CBDUYG010000866.1:0-1689 GCA_965371385.1 uncultured Myxococcales bacterium
CCCGCGCCGGGTGATCCCGAACCCGCGCCGGCGGTCCGCAACCTCGACCTCGACATCGGCGATATGTTCATCCAGGGTGGCCCGGCGCAGTCCGCAGCTCCCGCTCCGGCCGCGGCCCCGCAGGCCGCTGCGCCTCAGGCCGCCGCGCCGGCACCGCCTCTCGTCAGCAATGCGGCCGCCCCGGGATCACTCTCGCTCACCCTCGAGCTGACGGGCCTGACCCCGGAGCTGCGCGGGCTCCTGAGCGGGCTCCAGGGCAAGCTGATCGAGCTTCCCGCGCTCCGGATCCACATCAAGGGCGACGATCTGATCTGATCGCTCGCGAGCTTTCTTCGATCCAGGCGCGCCCATGAGCCTCTTCGAGGCTCTCGTCCAGCCCGTACGACATGCCCGCCGGCGTGCGCCAGGGACATCCTGTCCCGGCTCTCCAGGCTTCAGCGCTCCGGCGGGGGTCGCATCCTCTCTTCGAGCTGATATAGTCAAATCTGACGGACCGTCAAATACGCCTGGGAGGGAGTCGCGAGCGGTTGCGGGCCCCTCCCTGGAATCGACGAATTCTCATCCGAAGCTCACGAGAGTTCGAGATCGAAGATGGGAGCACAGGAGAACATCATGGGCGCCAAGGATCAGAACGAAGAGATCGAATTCGATACCAGCTACGTGGATCCCTGGGTGGGCGTTCCCATCGGCGGTGGCCAGCTCAAGGACCCCATCACCGCGAACGACATCCGGCGCTGGTCCCAGGGGATGCAGAATCCGAACCCCCTCTACTTCGATGACGAGTTCGCGGCCGAGGGCCGTTTCGGCAAGCTGGTCGCCCCTCAGTCCTTCGCCGTGGTGACCGACGACAGTCACGGCGCCGCGCCCGCGATCCAGGGCACGATCCCCGGCACCCACATGCTCTTCGGCGGTGACGAGTGGTGGTTCTTCGGGCCCCGCATCGAGCCCGGGGAGCGGATCACGCGCGATCGCATGCTCTTCGATTACAAGGTGACCCAGACCAAGTTCGCCGGTCCCACGATGTTCTCGCGCGGTGACACCCTCTATGTGAACGACAAGGGGGGCATCATCGCGAAGCAGCGCTCGACCTCGATCCGCTATCTCGCCGAGGAGGCGGTGAAGATCGGTCTCTTCAGCGACGACAAGGACCCGGTCTGGACCGAGGATCAGTTGATGGCGATCGAGAAGGAGAAGTTCGAGTACTGCCAGAACTTCCTCGAGCTCGGGCACGATCGACGACTCTTCGTGAAAGTTGGCGACCGACTCCCCTCACGGCCCCTCGGCCCGCATACGGTCGCGAGCTTTACGACCGAGTGGCGCTCCTATCTCATGACGGTGTGGGAGGCCTTTCGCAACGACGGCGGACCCACGTCCCTGCTCGACGCCGGTTGGCTGCCCGAGATGACGCGCGACGTCGAAGGCGCCAAGGTGGATCCGACGCTCGGAGATGGTCTCTATCACGGCCCCTCGCGCGGACACGTGCAGCAGAAATACGCCCAGCTGATCGGCATGCCGCGCGGCTATGGCTATGGAGCCTCGATGGGGGCGTGGATCCTCGATTACCTGTCGAACTGGGGCGGCGAGTGGAGCGAAATCGTTCACAGCAAGATGTCGTATCGGTCGCCGGCGCTGACGGGCGATCTCTCGCGTCTCGACGGCGAAGTGATCGAGATCAAGCACGACGAAGCG
>CBDUYG010000867.1:0-1685 GCA_965371385.1 uncultured Myxococcales bacterium
TGAGGGCAGCCGCGAAGCCTCCCTTCTCGCCCCGGTACTCGTCGTTGAATTCCTCGAGGCCATCGATGCTGATTCCAACGTAGGCGACCCCGACCTCGGCGAGCTTCGCCGCGGTCTTCTCATCGATGTAGACACCATTGGTCGAGAGCTGGGGGGATATGCCCAGGCCCTTCGCATGCGAGATCAGCTCGAAGAGGTCGGGGCGCAGGAGAGGCTCGCCGCCGCTGAAGATCACGACCCTCACGCCACAGGCCGCCAGCTCGTTCAGCAGACGCAAGCCCTCGGCGTGGCTGAGATCGGTCGGAGAAGGCTGCTCGACCGCAGCGGCATAGCAATGCGGGCACTTCATGTTGCAGTGCATGCAGACATTCCAGATCACGACGGGTGCCGCTCGTTCATCCGCGCCGAATCGGTTCTGCGCACGGGAACGCACATCGGCACCGCTCGTGCCGCCTCGGGCCAGCTCGATGAGCTCGCTTACCGGGAGCACGCTCGCTCCTTCCCGTTCATTTCGTCGATCGCGACCATCTCGTCCTTCGGGCTCTTCTTGCGCACCTGGCTCATCTTGCTCCCAGCGATCGGGTAGCCCTGCTCACGATCCGTCACGGGCCGCACCCGAACGCGGGGCCCTGGCGCAGCGGGTGGATCCGTGATTCGTCCGGCAAGGAGTTCGGAGGATAGCTGAGCTGAGCATCCCTGGTTGCTCCCTTTCGAACCCGTCGTGCGGAAACGAGTTCGTGCCGAGGCCTTGACCCGCATTGCACCATCGACCAGAGTCCGCCCGGGAGAACCCGTATGCGCCGATACGAAATCAGGCTCACCTCGTCTCTCGCGATCGTGCTCCTGGCATGGAGCGCGGGGACGGGGGCCGCGGCGGCGGAGTTCGACGCCCAGGACTCCTTTCATCAGCTCTGCGCCGGCTGTCACGGAGCGCGACGATACGGCGGATACTCGCCTCCGCTACTCCCCGAAACCCTCGCCCGCAAGCAGGAGGACGCTCTCGTCACGGCCATCCTGACGGGACTCCCCAATACCCAGATGCCCCCCTTTGCCGGCCTGCTCGACGAGCGGCAGGCTCGAGCCATGGTCGCTCTCCTTCGCGAGCCCGTCGCAGAGATCGAATGGACCCTCGCCGACATCGCGGCGAGTCGCGTCGAGGAGAGGATCGGCCGGGCCGCGATCGGCCCGGAGATCGACCGCGAGAATCTGATCCTGGTGGTCGAACGCGGGAGCGGGAGCGTTTCGGTTCTCGACGGCGACCGTCTGCAAGAATTGGATCGTTTTTCCGTCGGACGAATCCACGGCGGTATCAAGTTCGATCGGGGGCTGCATCGCGCTCTGGCGGTGACACGCGACGGGACTCTCGTCGATTACGATCTCGACCGCGGAGCGGCTCGCGTCCGCGTCAAGGTCGGCGTCAACACGCGAAACATTGCACTATCCCCGGAAGGCGATTTCATCGCAGCTGCGAACCAGCTGCCCCAGGGACTCGTCATCCTGGACGCCGACCTGCATCCGATCCGGGTCTTTCCCCTTCCCGGCCAGCCCAGTGCGGTCTACCAGTTACCGGGAAGCCAACGCTTCATTCTCACGCTGCGTGACCAGCCTCATCTCTACTTCCTCGACTATTCCCGGGCCTCTGCTTCTACCACTCCGATTGCCTCTCCCCCTGGCTCTCCTCCAAC
>CBDUYG010000868.1:0-1678 GCA_965371385.1 uncultured Myxococcales bacterium
GTCGAGTTTGCCGAGACGGTGAAGGGTGGCGGAAAGAAGCGGGAGATCGATCTCAGCTGGCGCGAAGCAAGCGTTGGAAAGCGGCTCAGCCACGCTCTGGTTCACGGCATCGTTGACTACATCGAGGCGGATACCGAGGAAGCCCGCCTGCAATCCGAGCGGCCCCTCGACGTCATCGAGGGCCCCTTGATGGACGGAATGGGAGTCGTGGGTGAGCTCTTCGGCGCGGGCAAGATGTTCCTGCCCCAGGTCGTGAAGAGCGCCCGGGCGATGAAGCGCGCGGTGGCGCACCTCGAGCCCTTCATGGAGGCCGAGAAGTCCGGCGCGAGCAGCCGGGGGAAGATCGTGCTCGCGACCGTGAAGGGCGACGTGCACGACATCGGCAAGAACATCGTCGGCGTCGTCCTCGGCTGCAACAACTACGAGATCATCGACCTCGGCGTCATGATTCCGGGCGACCAGATCCTGCAGACCGCGATCGACGAAGGAGCGGACATCGTCGGCCTCTCGGGCTTGATCACGCCCTCCCTCGACGAGATGGTGACGGTCGCCAGGGAGATGGAGCGCCGGGAGATGAAGATCCCGCTGATCATCGGCGGCGCCACCACCAGCCGCATCCACACCGCGGTCAAGATCGCCCCGCGCTTCGGCGAGTCCACCGTGCACGTGCGCGATGCATCGAAGGCCGTGGGCGTGGTGTCGGGACTGCTCAATCCGAAGCGGCGCGAAGAGTTCGATGCGAAGAACCGCGAGACCCAGCGGCGCCTGCGAGATCTGCACGAGGCAAAGCAGGAGAAGCCCCTGCGGCCCTATAGCCAGGCGCGCGAGAACGGGCCGACGATCGATTGGAGCGGCCCAGAACCCCCGAAGCCGGCCTTCGTCGGACGCAGGGTCGTCGAGGACGTCTCCCTCGGCGAGATCGCCGACTTCATCGACTGGACCTTCTTCTTCAGCGCCTGGGAGCTGAAGGGCCGCTATCCAAAGATCCTCGACGATCCGAAGTTCGGCGAAGCAGCGCGCGAGCTCTTCGCCCACGGCAAGGAGCTGCTGGATCGCATCGTCGCCGAGGATCTCCTCACGGCGCGCGGCGTCTACGGCTTCTTCCCGGCCAATAGCGACGGCGACGACATCGTGATCTACAGCGATGAGTCCCGCAGCAGCGAGATGTTGCGCTTCCCGATGCTGCGCCAGCAGGAAGCCTACCCCGACGGCACCCCGAACCGGAGCCTGGCCGACTTCATTGCCCCGGTGGATTCGGGGCAGAAGGACTGGCTCGGTGGCTTCGCGGTGTCCACGGGATTCGGTGTCTCCGATCTTGCCGAGTCGTTCAAGAAGGACCACGACGACTACAACGCAATCATGGTCCAGGCCCTGGCAGACCGATTGGCCGAGGCCTATGCAGAGCTGCTGCATCTGCGGGCCAGACAGGACTGGGGCATCGCAGGCGATACGGCCACGAGCCTGGAAGATCTCATCAAGGAGAGCTACCAGGGCATCCGTCCGGCATTCGGTTACCCCGCGTGTCCGGACCACACCCTGAAGCGCGGGCTCTTTGATCTGATCGATGCTCCCGGCATCGGCCTCGATCTCACCGAGAGCTGTGCCGTCGCCCCCGCGGCGAGCGTGAGCGGGATCTACTTCTCCCACCCCGACTCGAAGTACTTCAACGTCGGACGGA
>CBDUYG010000869.1:0-1676 GCA_965371385.1 uncultured Myxococcales bacterium
CTCACACCCCTTCGGGCGTGTACTTCACCCACATATGCCGCACGGTCCTGACGAGCGAGCTCGGGACCAGCTCCGCGCCGTCGCGCGAGAACTCCATATCGGGCAGTCGCTGAAGCAGCTCGCGGAACGACACCCGCATCTCCATGCGGGCGAGGTTCGCGCCGAGGCAGAAGTGGTTGCCGACCCCGAAGGCGAGGTGGTGGGGATTGCGGTGGACGTCGAAGCGATGGGGATCTTCGAAGATCCTGGGGTCGCGGTTCGCCGGGCCGTACAACATCAGGATCTTCTGCCCCTGCTTGATCTCGACACCGTGCAGCTCCGTATCGCGGGTCGCGGTGCGGGCAAAGGAGCGGATCGGAGTGATGAGGCGAAGCATCTCCTCCACCGCGCCCGGGATCAGGGAAGGGTCGTCGATCAGCTTCTCTCGCTGCTCCGGATGCTGGATCAGGAGCTCCATCCCGCCCGAGATGCCGTTGCGCGTCGTCTCGTTGCCCGCGACGAGGAGCAGCACCATGAGCATCGTGAGCTCGTCGTCGGCCATCTGCTCGGGGGCGAGCCCCATGTCCTGGGTCACCTCGCCGTGGTGCTCGATCCCGCCGATGATCCCATCCCTCTCGGCGCCCACGAGGATGCTCACGAGATCGTCCTGGGGGTTGCGGCGTCGCTCCTCGAAGATCTCGCGCACGTAGGTCGTGTACTCGACGAAGGCCTGACCGGCCGCCGCCATCACCTCGGGGTTGTCGAAGTTTCCGTCCCCCGCGATCAGCGCGTCGGACCAGAGGTGGAAGCGCTCGCGATCCTGCTTGCGGATGCCGATCATCTCGGCGATCAGCAGCAGGGGCATCGGGACCGCGATCGAATCGACGAAGTCGCACTCGCCCTTCTGGGCGATCTCGTCGATCGCATCCGTCACGAGCCCCTCGAAGACCCGCTCGAGCTTCTTCACCATGCGGGGCGTGAAGCCCTTGTTGAGCAGGCTGCGAATCTGGGTGTGGCGCGGCTCATCTTCGTCGATCATCGCCAGCTTCGCGGGATTTCCGGGCCGGACACCACCGCTGGAGCAGAAGAGCTCGTGGTTCTTCGAGACATACGAGACGTCATCGAAGCGCGTGCAGATATAGAGCTGACTCTTCTCGGACCAGTAGAGGGGGTGACTCTCCCGTAGATTTTCGAGGCGGGTGTCCATATTCTCGTCCCAGGAGGGTGCGGCCAGATAATCTACGTCGAGCTCCATCATCTTCAGATCCTTCGCGTCTTTCACGTCCGCTGTGACCCGCCTCACAGCGTGGGCTGAACCCTTCGTATCGGGGATCGCCGAAGGAAACCTTTGGGACGGGCAGCGATCGATTGGTTGAGCGGGTGCGGTGAGACCGATTGATATTGGCCGGTCACCGGAAGTCGCAAGATTGCATCTCGCATCGGTGGCTCACCGGCAGGCAATCGGCATCCGCCTCTCCCGAGCACGGGAGGTGAGCATCGGCGCGAAGGTCACTGCCTGTGAATCAGCGCGGAAAAGCCGGAGACCGGGGCTGTGATAGCCTCCCTTCGACCATGTCCGAGGATCGTGAGAGCAGAGCTCGAGCGCGCTCCATCGATCACGCGCTCTTCGGCGCGGTGATCCTGATATTCGTCGTTCATGCCCTCTGGCTCGCGGGGGTCTCGGAAGATGCCTTCAT
>CBDUYG010000870.1:0-1675 GCA_965371385.1 uncultured Myxococcales bacterium
GAGGGCGGACGACGAGGAGCCCGGGCAGGGCGACCTCTTCTGAGGCCGTGAACACGTTGCAGAAGTGAACGCGAGACCCGCCGATGACAGCAGCCTCTCCGCTCGGGGCCGGTGAGAGCGGAAGGGCCATCATCAGAGTGGACGTGGATCGGAAGATCTCACTCCTGGATCGCGACCCAGCCTCGAATCCGTTCGTTCTGATACGGGAGGAAGGGGTTGAAGCGCAGGCGCATCACGTTGCTCATCGAGACCGCCAGCAGATCCTTCTCGCCGCGAGGAGCCCAGGTGCCGATCCGGATGTTCGCAGCCGGTGCCTCTGGAGCCGTCACTCCATAGAGGGGATCGTCGCGGCCGAAGGGAAGCGCGACATGGGAGAGGGAGTAGACCGACGCGGGCCAGGCGAGCCCGATCGCGCGGCTCTGCGAGCCCCGACCCCGGCTACCCAGCTCGGTCTCGACCACCTCTCTCGAGCTTTCGGATTGGTTCGTGACCAGCGACAGGCGATAGCCGATATCCTGGGACTCCATGAGGTCGCTCACCAGGTCTCCGAAGCTGGGGTCCATGAAGCCCTGTCCCATCGCCTTCCGGTTGAGATCGAAGAGCACGAGCTCGTGCCGGCTCGAGCCCAGCAGCTGGTAGAGATGATCGAGAACCGCAGCCGTCGACACCGTCCCGTCGGCGACCGATTGAAACGCGAGTGTCTCGGGGAAGCGTTCGATCGCTCCCGTCTGCCGGATGCGCAGCAGCCCCGCGTGGATCCTCTTCGTCAGCCGATACATCTGGCGGCCGGCATTCTTCGGGAAGGAATTGTATTTGAACGGATCGTACTCCGGCAGGACGTCGATCCAACGAAATCGCTCGAAGTAGGGAAGCCAGCTCACGAGCCTGTGCCAGCTACCGACGATCCCAGCCGGATTGACACCAACCGCAGGGGAGAGCAGGAGCAGCTTGTCGGGCTGGGGAAGCGCGTCGTCTTCGAGGGCCTCGAGCGCCAACTGAATCGCGACCGCGCCCCCCATCGAATAGCCCACGACCAGAAAGGGCTCGTCATCTCCAACCTCGGCGCGAACGTGGCGGGCGCCGATGCGCGCCGCAGCCAGCCAGTCCTCGTAGTCGACATCCAGCAGGGCGCCAGGATGGGTGCCATGCCCGGGATGACGGATCAGGAGCGTGTAGTAGCCCGCTTCGGAAAGCAGCTCGCCCATGTTCCGCAGGCTGTAGGGAGAGTCGGTGAGTCCATGGAGGAGCAGCGCACCGCCGCGAATCCGCTCCGGCCTCCACTCTCGGGTACGATTCCAGTTCCGGGAGAAGCGCGAATGGTGACTCGAGCTGCGGAGGTTGTAGCGGCTGTACTCCGTCACTCCGCCGAGGGGGCGGTCGGCCTCGAGCTTCGCGGCCAGCTCGTCGAAGAGGCGTTCCTCCAGAGCCAGATAGGCCTCGAGGCTGGTTACGTCGTCTGCATCCCGGGCACGAAACTCGTTCGCGAGCTCGAGTCGATGCCAGACTTGAAGCTCCGGAAGCCGGCGGCTGTCGAATGCGCGCACGAGGATGACGAGGATCACGGCAGCAGCGGCGTAGGCCGTGCAGCGCAGGGTCCAGCGGATCACGCGGGAGAGCCGGGCCAAGGAACGATACCCTCCAGTTCATGAAATTCGCGGCAGAGTGCTTTCGACCC
>CBDUYG010000871.1:0-1675 GCA_965371385.1 uncultured Myxococcales bacterium
TTCCTCGCCCTATTCCTCACCTTCGTCCTCGAACTCGAGCTGCAGCCCCGGCCGGCTCACGACCACGGCTTCGAGCTCTAGAGCCACGCGCTCGGGCGTGAGCGTGTCCTTGCCCTCGATCTTCCCAGTGCGCAGGATCACGAGCTTCGGCTTGTAGCCGTCGCGCTTGAAGTAGAGGGTGTGGTCACGGTTCGCCTTGAGCTCGAGGCTGCTCTCGGGCTGCTCCAGCTTTTCTCCGTCCAGGTAGATCGAGACGGGCTGGGGCTCGACGTGGATCGGAATCACCTGGGTCGGGGCGCAGCCAAAAAGGAGCAGCGGCGTAAGCAGCCACCCTACGAGATGCACGCGACTTCTCTTCAAGCTCCCCCCCCTGGTCGAGCCTCTGATTCCCGGCCCAACGCTACATCGTTCACCTGAGAGCGGCACCCGCGGCGCGCCGCTCCTGCCGGCCCGGGAGAGCCCGCGAGAACACCTGCCCTGGGGCGTGGATTCCCTCCACTTGTCCGGATAGAATCCGCGCCCTCGAGACCGGTTCCGATCCCAGCGCCCGATCCTCGCATCAAGAAAGGCCGAACATGAAGCCCCAAGTGCGACCCGAACGACCCGAATTCTCCTCCGGTCCCTGCGCCAAACGGCCGGGCTGGTCCCTCGACGCCCTGAAGGGCGCCCTCACCGGGCGATCCCACCGCGCAAAGCCCAGCAAGGCACGCCTCCAGGAGGTGATCGACCGCAGCCGCAATATCCTCGGAATCCCCGACGACTACCGGCTCGGGATCGTCCCGGCCTCCGATACCGGCGCCCTCGAGATGGCCCTGTGGTCCCTGCTCGGAGCCCGGGGTGTCGACGTGCTGGCCTGGGAGAGCTTCGGAAGGGGCTGGCTCACCGACGTCGTCAAGCAGCTCGGAATCGAAGGCGCAACGCTGCACACCGCCGACTACGGAGAGATCCCCGACCTCGGCGTGGTCGATTTCACGAGCGACGTGATCTTCACCTGGAACGGAACCACCTCGGGCGTTCGCGTCCCGAACGGGGACTGGATCCCGGCGGATCGCGAGGGGCTGACGATCTGCGACGCCACCTCGGCCGTCTTCGCCATGAACCTCGATTGGCCGAAGCTCGACGTCGTCACCTGGTCCTGGCAGAAGGTGCTGGGGGGCGAAGCCGCCCACGGGATGCTCGCCCTCTCCCCGCGAGCAGTCGAGCGCCTCGAGACCTTCACCCCGCCGCGCCCACTGCCCAAGATCTTCCGCATGACCAAGGGGGGGGAGCTGATCGAGGGGATCTTCCGGGGCGAGACGATCAACACACCCTCGATGCTCTGCGTCGAGGACGCTCTCGACGCCCTTCACTGGGTCGAGAGCGTGGGCGGGCGCCACGGCGTGCAGGAGCGGTCGGAGGCCAACCTCGCGGCGATTGCGCGTTGGGCAGAGTCACGCGATTGGATCGACTTTCTGGCGGCCGATCCGAGCACTCGCTCGTGCACCTCGATCTGTCTTCAGATCGTCGATCCCTGGTTCACCGGACTCGATCCCTCCCAGCAAGCGGCTGCAGCGAAGAAGATCGGCTCGCTGCTGGATGCCGAGGGCGTGGCCTACGACATCAACTCCTACAAGGAAGCGCCTCCGGGCCTGCGGGTCTGGGGCGGCGCCACCGTCGAGACGAGCGACATCGAGGC
>CBDUYG010000872.1:0-1674 GCA_965371385.1 uncultured Myxococcales bacterium
TGGATCGGGTACGCGATCCTGGCCATCTGGATCGTCGTCCTCATCGGCCAGCTGTGGTGGTCCGAGAGCAAGGTCGAGACGATCCCCTACAGCCGATTTCTCGAGCTGGAGCGCGCCGGTGAGGTCGATGAGCTGCAGGTCGGCAGCGAGGTGATCCGCGGTCATTTCAAGAACCCCGAGGAGGGCAAGCCCGGCGAGTTCCGCACCGTGCGCGTCGATCCGGCTCTCGCGAGCGAGTTGGACGACGGAGAGAGGGAGTTCACCGGGGTCGTCGAGGAGACGTGGCTGACACGTGCCCTCTCATGGATCCTGCCCGTACTGCTCCTGGTCGCCTTCTGGATGTTCATGATCCGGCGCATGACGGGGGCCGGGGGAATCGGGGGAGCGCTCGGCTCGGTGAGCAAGAGCAAGGCCAAGATCTACGCCGAAGAAACGATCAAGGTCACCTTCGAAGACGTTGCCGGCGTAGACGAGGCGAAGGAGGAGCTGCAGGAGATCATCGGCTTCCTGCGCGACCCCAAGCGCTACGGGCGCCTCGGCGCGCGGCTTCCGAAGGGGATCCTCCTCGTGGGCCCGCCGGGCACCGGCAAGACCCTGCTCGCCCGAGCTGTCGCCGGAGAGGCAGGGGTGCCCTTCTTCTCCATCAGCGGCAGTGAGTTCGTGGAGCTCTTCGTGGGCGTGGGCGCAGCGCGGGTTCGCGACCTCTTCGAGCAGGCCCGGAGCAAGGCCCCCTGCATCATCTTCATCGACGAGCTCGATGCCCTGGCCCGGGCTCGCGGCATCGGCCCGCTCTCCGGCGGACACGACGAGAAGGAGCAGACCCTCAATCAACTCCTGGCCGAGCTCGACGGCTTCGACCCGAGCGAGGGCGTGGTACTGCTCGCCGCGACGAATCGCCCCGAGATTCTCGATTCGGCGCTGCTTCGGGCCGGGCGCTTCGATCGACAGATCCTCGTCGACCGACCCGACAAGCCGGGGCGCATCGCGATCTTGCGCGTACACCTGAAGAAGGTCGAGCTCGCGAGCGCGATCGATCCCGAAGCAATCGCCTCCCTCACACCGGGCTTTACGGGGGCGGACCTCGCCAATCTCGTGAATGAAGCCGCAATCCTCGCCACCCGGGACGACGCGAAAGAAGTCACGATGGATCACTTCAATGGCGCGATCGAGCGCATCGTGGCGGGCCTCGAGAAGAAGAACCGCCTCCTCAACCCCCACGAGCGCAAGGTCACGGCCTATCACGAGATCGGACATGCTCTGGTCGCACGGGCGATCCCGGGCAGTGACCCGATTCACAAGGTTTCGATCATTCCTCGCGGCATCGGGGCGCTGGGTTATACGATCCAGCGTCCAACCGAGGATCGATTCCTGATGTCGCGTCAGGAGCTGCTCGACAAGATGGCCATGCTGCTCGGCGGACGCGCCGCGGAGTCGATCACCTTTGACGAGGTCTCCACCGGCGCCGCGGACGACCTCGCAAGGGCAACCGACATCGCTCGCTCGATGGTGACCCGCTACGGCATGGACGAGAGGCTGGGAATGGTGTCACTCGAGAGCGAGCGCTCCGCATTCCTGGATGTGCCGAGCGAGCTGGCAATGACTCGCCGCAACTTTTCGGAGGAGACCGCGCGTGAGATCGATTGCGCGGTGCGCGAGCTGGTGAACTCGGCCTTC
>CBDUYG010000873.1:0-1664 GCA_965371385.1 uncultured Myxococcales bacterium
ACCGCCCGACGATTCCGATCGAGCTCGAGGTCGCGCTGAGCCAGGCCGGCGATGCACGGGGATTCCTCTCCCTGCTCGATCGCTTCGTGGCCGAGATGGAGGAGAGCGACTATCAGCGCGAGACACTTCGCAGCTTGATCGCCCCCGAGCGGGATGAAGCCAGCTTCGATGCATTCGTGGATCGTGCCCAGGAACGCCGGAAGAGCTGCCTCGCCTCACGCTGAGGTCGCTTCGGCGTGTCGCTTCGAATGCGTCAGTGCGCCTTGGCCATCGCGTTCTCTGCGCGACCCGCTATCGTGTCCATCCCCGGTTCCGAGGAGTCCCCTGTGGCCCTTGACGCGGCACGGCACGTGCCGGCCGAGCTCGAAACCGATCAACCTGACACTATGCCCAACGCGCCCTCGTATCCGGGGAGGGCGCTCGCTTCTCGAGATCGAGACGAACGGAGCCGCGCGGCGCGGGGCCTCGTCTCCGATCCGGATCGTCCGCGGGAGCGTCTGCACGCACTCGGGCCCAGTGCGCTGAGCGATGCGGAGCTCCTGGCTCTGGTATTGCGAACCGGAGGGGGTGGGCGGGACGCGCTCGACAGCTCCCGGCTCCTGCTGGCCCGATGCGAGGGCCTCGCCGGGCTTGCACGAGCGGCGGAGCGAGATCTGGCCGAGATCCCGGGAATCGGACCCGCGAAGATCGCCTCGCTGCGGGCGACGCTCGAGATCGGTCGTCGGATCGCGCGGCGAAGGGTTCGGACGGGAGACGTCATCCGCAGCCCCGAGGACGTTCAGGCTCATTTTCACGCCCACCTGCGGGACGCCAAGCACGAGTTCTTCGTCGTTCTCCTGCTGGACGGTCGGCATCGCGTTCTGAGGGAGGTCATCGTCTCCCAGGGGACTCTCACAGCCAGTCTGGTGCATCCACGGGAGGTCTTTCGCGTCGCGGTGCGCGAAGCGGCGGCGGCCCTGGTGCTGGTTCACAACCATCCGAGCGGCGATCCGAGCCCGAGCCCGGAGGACCATCGGGTCACCGAGCGGCTCGTCGCCGCCGGCGCCATCGTCGGAATTCGCGTCCTCGATCACGTCGTGGTCGCGGAGAAGGGCTACCACAGCTTCTCGGAGGCGGGTGATCTGCCAGCTCCCCCGGAGGGGTCCGGGCGGCTCGGCGGAACGCAAGAAGGCCCTCTCTGACGCAGAAAACGACGCGAGTTTTCTAATGGAGCCGACCGGGGACGACGAAGAAGAGGTTTCAAGTTCTCCGATTCCACGGGGCGTCTAGCGGACTCGGGTGTCTTGATCCCAAGGGGGGCGGTGATCATGTCCAGGGTGAGCATCGAAGACTGCCAGGCGTTGGGCAGCTCTGCTGACGAGCGCCGGCGGACCGAGCGCAGCGAGTTGCTGGTTCGCGTCGAGTACGCGACCGTCGATGAGATCTTCTCCGAGTTCACCCGCGATATCAACGAGGGTGGACTCTTCATCGAGACCGAGAAGCCACGCCCGACGGGCACCGAGGTGGAGATGCGTTTCAACCTGCCTGGAGGCAATGAGCCCCTGCAGACGGTGGGCCGAGTCGTGTGGGTGAAGAGTGCGGGCGGTGCGACGCCGGCGGGAATGGGAATCGAATTCGATGAGCTGACGGCGAGCGATCGCCAGCGCATCAACGAGATGATTCGC
>CBDUYG010000874.1:0-1656 GCA_965371385.1 uncultured Myxococcales bacterium
GAGGTGAGCTGCTCGCGCTGGGCCACCTCTTCGCGCAGGGATCTGCTGATCGTGCGATCCCGCATCACCACCACGGTGCCGCGGAAGCGGCCCTCCTTCTCCTCGAAGAGAGGGGAAGCGGAGATATCGACAATCAGGTCGTCTCCGAGGCGGCGCTCGAGGGCGACCTCGTCCCGGATCGCCGATCGACGCGTATCCGCGACGCGCTTCACCAGTGCGGCCAGCTCGTGGTTCGAGCCCAGCACCCGCTCCACAGCCTGGCCCGTGATGCTCTCGGCGGAGGCCTCGAGGAGCCGACAGCCCTCCGTGTTCACCTGCTCGATCCGCCCCTCGTCGTCGAGGAGCAGGATTCCGTCGAGGACGGCATCGAGCACGCTTTGAAGGTCGCGGGGCACGGTTGAGGCTCACTCCTGAGATGGGTTGGGTTGGGCGCGGCCCGGACTCTCCCCGGATTTTCCCCGGGCTCTCGGGAGCCCGAAGGAGCCCGGGAGTGACTCGCAATCCGAGCTTCAACTTCTTGAAATCGAACGCAATATCCAGATATCTCCGAGGGCTTTCCGGTGCTTGGAGAGAGTCTCGGAGTCGCCGCGAGCGAATTGGGCCGGGGCGACTCGGCGGGAAGAGTTGCCTAGATATTGTGCAGATTAGCGTGCCCTCCTTCGGGCGCCAGCTTTCGGTAAGGTCTGGCCCCATGCTCAGGAATCTCAGCGTCGCCGAAGCCCAGGATACGATCCTCGCGGCTGTCTCCACTCTCTGCCGCGAGACGGTCCCGGTCGCCGAGGCTCTCGGCCGAGTCCTGGCCGAGCCGGTGGTCTCGGGTCGTGTCCTGCCCCCCGCAGACTGCTCCGCGATGGACGGCTACGCCCTCGCTGCAGAGCCGACCCGGGCGGCCAGCGCCGAGAGGCCCGCCCTGCTTTCGGTGGTCTACGAGGTCGCGGCCGGGGGGCGGGCGCCACGTAGCCTCGAGCCCGGTCAGGCCGCGCGCATCTTTACCGGGGCGCCGATCCCTCCGGGCGCGGACAGTGTGGTGATGCAGGAATACGTCGAGAGGGAAGGGGACTCGATTCGCATCACGCAGTGCGTTCCCCTGGCGGATCACGTGAGGCGAGCGGGGGAAGATCTCGAGAAGGGGACGGTGGTCCTGGAAGAGGGGAGCGAAATTCATGCGCCCCAGATCGGTCTGCTGGCCTCGCTCGGACGCGCGGTCGTGGCGGTCCATCGGCGCCCTCGCGTCGCCATCCTCTCGAGCGGCGACGAGCTGGTCGAGCCGGATGGCGACATCGCCGGCGGAAGGATCGTCAGCTCGAATTCATATACCCTATCCGCCTTGTGTCGCGAGGTCGGGGCGGATCCGATCTATCTCGGAATCGCCCGGGATCGTCCCGAGGATCTCGCCAGTCACTTCCGGGCCGCGATGGTGGCCGACTGCATCGTGACCTCGGCCGGCGTCTCGGTCGGCGATCACGATCACGTGAAGGGCGTGCTCGACGAGCTCGGCTGTGAGCTGATCTTCTGGGGCGTTCAGATCAAGCCAGGCCATCCGATTGCCTTTGGCCGATTCGCGGGCGATCCGCGCAGCGGCACACCGGGCCCCTTCGTCTTCGGCCTGCCGGGCAATCCCGTCTCGGCGGCGGTGACCTTCGAGCAGTTCGTGCG
>CBDUYG010000875.1:0-1655 GCA_965371385.1 uncultured Myxococcales bacterium
GTCCTCCACGCAGGGCTGGAGCTGCGCAGGAACCGAACGCTCTCGCGCAACACCGTCCGGTTCTTCGTCGGGGCCGGGGTCGCCGGAGCTCTCCTGCTCGGCCTGAGCACCTGGCTGGGGCCGGGCGGGGCGGCGGCGTATCCAGCGCTGGTCGAGAAGATGTCGACCTTCTCCGATCGCCCCGGTCTCAACAAGGTTGGGCTCTCTTCCGCATGCTGGCGTTTCGTGATGTCGCTGGCGGGTCAGTTGAGCACCAACGAGGCGGGGCGGCTGGTCGCGGCCTCGCCGCCGACCGCGCTGATGTCGGCCGCGATGACAGGGCTGCAGCTTCTCGTCGTGATCCCCGCCCTGGCGCTCTTCTGGAGAATGCTGACTCGCATCGAGGCCTGGCAGGCAACGGCGGCGGCGGCGGTCCTGATCCCGATCCTCAGCAGCCCCGCGAACTACTACCTGGGATACTTCCTCGCGCTCGCGATGCTCGGACGGGAGTGGCCACGAGTCGCCGTCGCTCTAGCGGCGGCAGCGGTCGCCTGGTTGGCCAATGGGCTCGTCTTCTATCGCCTACCCGAGGAGTACATGGGGGCTTCGGCGATCGCCGTCATCCTCTCCCTATTCGTCCTCTTCGAGCTTGGCTGGAGGGCGGGGGGTGAAGAGAGAAGGGCGGGGCGTGAAGTAGAGGAGGGCGGTGGGTGAAGAGTGAAGGGCGAGGGTGCAGAGTGGAGGACGGGCGCTGAGAGAGAAAGGCGGGGGTCCGAGACCGGCGGGCGGGTGGCACGGAGACGAGGCGAGGCTCCGAAGCCGTAGGATTAGCGCCGGCGGGATCGGGCCTGGCCGCTGGGCCCGGGGGGCAAGAATAGATTGAGCCCGGCGATGGAGACATCGGTGTCGTTCACCTCGCCGTCTCCGTTCAAGTCGTAGTTCGGATCGTAGGGGCCGTTCTGGGCTGTGAGCCCGATCCACTCGACGTCGCCTCGTTGGGTGAGGGGATAGACCTTTCCCCACGAGGTCGTGACGACTCCGTTCCCGTCGACATCCGCGTCGCAGATGTTTCCAAAGCCGTCGCCATCGGTGTCTCGCTGCTTGGGATTCGGAATGACGCTGCAGTTGTCGGTCGAGTCGGCGACGCCGTCGCCATCCCGATCGTTACCTCTTGATTCACTCGGGACGGGAACGGTCATGAGCGGGTCACCGATGTAGACGTTCATCCAGCCGAGATAGGGGATGCTGCGGTAGAACGCCTCCACCGCGCGGACTCCCCGGGCGTATGCGGGCAGCAGGATCTGGGGGCGCGGCACTCCCGCGAGCGCCGGCTCGTAGACGTGGCCCGTCGAGCCGGCGGCGCCCAGCCGGATCAGATCCGCGACGAGGGATTGCCCGTAGCGAGGTGGGGCGAAGGAGCGCGCGTCGGTGCTGACGAAGCCGACGACGATGGATCGGGGAGCGAACGATCCGGGATAGAGCTCGCCTTCGATCCGGCCGAAGAAGGGCTCGCCCGGGTCGTGATTGTCGTTGCTGCCCCAGGACACGTATCCCTGGATCGACTCGGCCTCGGAGACGAAGGACTCCTCTTCATCGAAGCGAACGTCGAGGCCGAGGGCGCGCAGGGCACCGGCCGCGGGGCTCATCAGGCTCACGTTTCCGGCCTGAAGCCCGTC
>CBDUYG010000876.1:0-1654 GCA_965371385.1 uncultured Myxococcales bacterium
CTACGAGGCCTCGGGCTCCGGCAGCACCTGCTTCCACTCATGCCCAGCGTCGATGCTCTTCAAGACCCGGCCTCCCTGGCCCACGATCAGGCCCATGCGGTCTCCGGGCGCAAAGTCGATGTCGCGCATGAAGGTATAGATCGTTGGAAAGGCCCCTTCGCCCGGCTCGGCCCAGCTATTGCCCCCGTCCTCGGAAATGCGAACCAGACCCTTTTCACCGACCGCCAGCGCGCGGCCGGGAATCGCACGAATCGAGTAGAGGCCCTGCTTGCGATCGATGGTGCGGTAATACCAGGACTTGCCGCCGTCCTCGGTGCGTAGGATCACTCCGCCGAGCCCGGAGATCAGGCCGCGCTGGTCATCCCGAAAGCGCACCGTGAAGAGGATGGGATTCTGGATCACGCTGACCTTGATGCCGGGGGTGTCGTGAAGCCGACCTCGGAGGTAGCGATTGAGAAACTCGGGATCGTCTTCGAGGTAGTCCTCGTAGTCCCAGGGCGGCTGACCGCGGAGGCGGATGCGATCCGAGGGGACTCCGGCGTCCTCGAGCACGCTGCGCACGTCCTGGGCGCGGGCCTCGAGCATCTCGAAGAGCTCGGAGGGATCCTCGTCGCCTCCGAACTCGCGGATCTCCTCCGCGTTCGCGAGCCCCTCCACCGCGACGTTGAGGTGGGCCTCGTCCTTCACCTCGAGGGCGAATTTCTCGAGCTGCGCGATCGCGACCTCATCGACCTCGAGCACGTTGTATGGAACCGGGATCGGCTCCATCACGACCGAGCCCTCGATCGCGGACTTTTCCCAGGTCTCACCCCGATCGTTCGAGTAGTAGATGTAACCAAACTCTCCGATCAGCCAGCACCCCGTCCCTGGCGCCTTTTCACACTGGATGTCGTTCACGCTGACATCGTCGTAGACCTTCTCGCCCTTGCGCACCTTCTCCTGGTCGTCGGGGCTCAGCCAGACGAACATCGGGTGGTACTCGTCGATCGTGAAAGAGCGGTCTTCCCAGGTCTCGCCACCGTCGCGGGTGCGCAGCCGGGTTCCCCACTCGCCCACGACCCAAGCCGTCTTGGAGTCGATGGCCGTCACGCCGAAGAGATGGGTGCCCTCGGTCTGCTTCAGATTCTCCTGGCGCTGCCAGGTTCGCCCACCGTCGTCGGTATGCAGAATCGTTCCGCGCTGACCCACCGCCCATCCGTTCTCGGAGTCTGCCATCGAGACGTTGTAGAGCGAAGTACGGGTGCCCGTCTTTCCTCGCTTCCAGGACTCGCCGCCGTCCTCGGTCCAATAGGCGGCCCCGTAGTAACCGACGGCGACGGCGTGCTTCTCGTCGATGTAGGAGACCGAGTAGAGATCATCGAAGACTCGAATCGTGCTTCCGGCGTCATCGAAGTCGATGTGAAAGTCGTGGCAGCCCAATGCGATCAGGGCGGCGCTCGCAACGAATAGGACGGTTCGGCGAAATTGCGTCATGCGGGGAATTCCTCGAGGTTGATTGCGGCCGGCGGATTGCGACGACTCATTCGATTCATCCCCGGGAGCTGGGCTCGACCATCCCGGAGGGTAGTCAATGTGTGGCGGTGCGATGCGCGGCGGTACGACGTGCGGCGGTGCGGTGCGCGGCGGTGCGACGTGCGGCGGTGCGGTGCGCGGC
>CBDUYG010000877.1:0-1652 GCA_965371385.1 uncultured Myxococcales bacterium
GCAGAAGCGCTCGAGGCCTTCATCGAGCTCGATTCGAATGATCTGGTCGCCTGGTCGAATCTCGCCCTGCTGCGCCGGGTTACCCGGGGTGACCCGGTGGCGGTCTTCCACAGGCTCCTCGCCCTCTTCCCCGACGATCCGGACGCTCACATCGCCTACGCGGCCTACATCGCGAATTACATCAGCCTGCAGTCCTCCATGGACTATTTCGAGGAGAAGATCGACGAGGGGATCGATCCCCCACGCATGCTCGGTTCGCTTCACAACCTCCAGCGCTCGACGAAGCACTTCGCCGAGGCGAAGCAGACCCTGGCCCGGATGAAGGCCGAGTATCCAGACAGCCCCTGGACCCTGATCGAGATCGCCCAGCTCGATTTCAGGAATGGTCGCGCGAGCGAGGCGATCGAATCCCTGCGGACACTCGTCCTGACCGACGAGATCCCCGAGGCGTTCATTCTCCTGGCCAAGGCCGACCTGGCGAGAGGAGACATCGACGCGGCCACGAGTGCCGCTCGCAGCGCAGTCGAGTCCAGCACCCGCTTCGACCCCAAGACGCAGAAGGTGCTCGCCGAGGTGCTCTTCACGGCCGGCGAATACGGAGAGGCCGTCGAAGTTCTGAGTCGCCTGGAAGCCCGCACCCAGGTAAAGCCCGAGCAGATGCTGTGGCTCGCGATCTCCCACTACGAGGCGGGCGACCCGCATAGTGGAAGGGTGCTTCTGCTCGAGCTGATGGACGCACCGCATTACCTCGACGACGCGGTCATCGAGCTTGCACGGCGCGAGGGAGCGCAGCCCCAGCGCTGGGATCAGGTCAGGGCTGCACTCGAAGAGGCGCTCGTTCGCAACCCGGACGATCCGCGCTTCCTGGTCGAGTTGGTCAACCTCGACCTGCAAGCCGGCCGCCCGTCCATCGCACTCGAGCGTCTGAACGAGCTCTCACGGCGGCATCAACCCCCAGAGGTCGTGCTGCTCCGGGCACGCCTGCGAAGAGACCAGGGCGATCTGTCGGGGGCGGTGGAGGATGCCAACTTCGCATTCAGCCGTGAGCCCGGCCTCCCGACCCTGGTCGATCTACTCGTCACACTCCAGGACGAGACCGGCCGGGTCGACGAAGCGATCGCCGGCGTCGAAACGAAGATCCGAAACCTGCGGAGGCAGAAGAGGGCCAAGCCCCGCATTGCCGAGTCGACGCTTCCCTGGAGCCACATCCTGCTCTCACGGCTCTGGATCCTGAAGGGCGACGAGCCCCGAGCGATCGCCACCCTCAAGGACGCGATCAGCACGCGGGAGATGATCCCCGAGACCAAGATGGATCTGGCCTACCTGCTCGCGAAATCGGGGCTCGATCTGCGCAAGGCCCAGGTACTCGCGAAGTCGGCGGTCGAGTCGACACGGCAAAACGCCCGAGCCTTCGACACCCTCGGCTACGTCTACCTGAAGCGGGGCAAGGCCGAGCTCGCTCTGCAGCAGTTTCGCCTCGCCACCGCCGCCGCAACGCCACCTCAACCGCTCTACTACTATCACCAGTGCGTCGCTCTCTCCACGCTCGGACGCGAACGCGACGCCCTGGAGGCCATCGAGAACGTGCTGGCCCTCGACCCCCAGTACCCCGGAGCAACGAAGATCCGCGATCGCCTCGAGGCCGGGAGCGG
>CBDUYG010000878.1:0-1649 GCA_965371385.1 uncultured Myxococcales bacterium
TGGGCATCGTCGCAATCGTCTCGATCATCGTGATCCGCTACGCGAGGGACGGCTCCTTCTGGCTCGACGAGGCCTCCATCGCCCTGAGCTTCCGCGACCTCGAGCTCGGCCAGGTCTTCGACCGCCTGATCGGCTCCCAGAGCTTTCCCCGCCTCTACTTCCTCGTCATCAAGAGCGCCCGGGACGTCTTCGGCTACGAGACCCAGGTGCTCCGCTTCTTCCCCTTCGTATTCGCGATCGCCGCGAGCGTGCTCTATCTGCGTCTCTTTCGCCTTCGCTTCGCGATGGCTCCGGCCCTGCTCGCGGTCGCGATCCTACTCAATCTGATTCCGGCATCGTGGTTCGTCTACTCGGCCTTCCTGAAGCAATACACCCTCGATGTGTTCCTCTCGCTCCTGCCCTTCTGTCTGCCGGAAGAATTCTACGACCGCACGCTGGGACGCGGCGAAGCTCGCTGGAAGCTCATCCTCCTCGCGCTCCCCTGCGCAACCTCGCTCACCTACTTGATTCCTCTTCTGGGACGAGTCGTAGGCTGGGGCCTCGCACGCGTCTGCGCGGGAGAGCGGTCCTTCGATCCTCGCGCCCTGATCGCCCTCGTATCCGGAATCGCCGTGTCGATGGCGAGCCTCTGGCTCACCGATCTTCGCTTCACCCTCGGCCAGGAGGGCGTCATCGCCTTTCACTCCGACTACATCCTGGGCCACGACTGGGGGGATACGCTCGGGATCCTGCTGCGACTCGCGATCGGTTGGTATACGGGCGCAGGGGAGTTTCACGCTGCGATCGGCCCCCCGCTCTGGTTCCTGAAGATCCTGGCCGGGCTGTTGATCGTCGGCGGCGCAAGGGTGCTCTGGGACGGGCTGCGCGGGCGGCAGCCGGCTCCCGAGGCACCGGCGATCTGGGGCAGCCGCTCTCTCGGATCCCTCGCCGCGATCACGGGGCTCCTCGTCGCATCACCCATCATGCAGTACCCGGTGAACGACAGCCGCATGACCCTCTTCCTGCTCTTCCATCTCCAGATCCTGATGCTCGAAGGTCTTTCATTCACCGCCCACAGCCTGGACGCGAAGCTCGGACGCAGGCTCGGCGGCGTTCCCCTCGGCGCGGCGCTCGGGTTGCTGGTCGTCATGGGTTTGCTGCCCGCAGCGCAGCGCAATGCCGTCGCGATGGCGCGCAATGAGCCTCCCGGAAACATCAAGCCCCTGCTTCCTCTCATTGCGGAGCACCCGGACCTCACCGTCGTCGTCACGCCCTGCTCTCTCAAGCAGGTCGAGACCCTTCCCGGCGGGCTGGGAACCGAAGACGTCCACCCTCTTCCCTTCGGCTTCGATCTCGCGAACGACCTGCCCCTGGGTCAGGAGGTGCTGGTCCTCAACGCGTTTCGGGCGCGCTACTGCCGCGGGCAGATCGAGCGAATCAAGGCGGCGGCGACCCGCGCCGAGGAGCTGAACCGTGAGACCGACACGGCCGATCTCTGGCTCGTCGAGCTTCCCGAGCGGATTCCCGAGCACATCGATCCGAAGCCGCGCGCCGGGGGCCGCACGACCGGGATTCCAGGATCACAGTAGAGCGGGTGCTCCGATCCAACCAACATGCCGCCGGGGATCCGTTGGGAATCCGAAGTGGTGATGGACGGTCGATCGCGTAAC
>CBDUYG010000879.1:0-1648 GCA_965371385.1 uncultured Myxococcales bacterium
AGGGGCAGCTCCCGCCCGATGTGCTGCAGGCCCAGCTGGTCCGCATGCAGGAGGAAGGACGCCCGGCAGCAGAACGCCGTGTGAAGGAGACCTTCCTGCTCCACGAGGTAGCGACTTCCCAGGGCCTCGAAGTCTCGCCCGAGGAGGTCGAAGCGCGCTTCGAGGAGATGGCCGAGATGCAGGGCATGGACGTGAAGACCCTCAAGCACATGGCCCAGGAGCACGGCTGGGGAGATTCGATCCGGAGCGAGCTACTCGACAAGAAGGCGGTCGATTTTCTCGCATCGAAGGCGATCGTCAGCGAGACTCACGATGCCCCGGAAGGCGAAGCGGTCGAGTCCGAAACTGAGTGATTTTCCAATGGTTTCGTAGGGTTTTGCGGCCGGGGATTCGATCCTTGCCGGCGGGCTGAGGCTTGCGTCGTTCGATTCTGGGCTAGACTGGATCGCTATATGTAGAGGCGAAGAATGCGGCCGGCCCGTTGTCGCAAGAAGCGGCAAGAGCTGGTCAATCGGCCTCGGAACGAGCGCTGGTGCTTCGAGATTTCCCGTCCCCCCACGGAAGAGCCGCGCCATCAGGATAGTCACGACGTTGCTGCATCGAAGCGCGCATTTCGTGCATCGAATGTGCGGATGGAAGCGCCGACAGAAGTGCGCTCAGGAGCGCGCATGGACGAGCACAATGATATTTGAGTGTGCGTCGGTCGAGCCATCCCGCCTATAATCGACAGGTGACGAATCGACAGGTCAGCGTGCGTGGCGCCGGCGCAATGCGCTTGAGGCCGCAGCGACGAGGGCGGAAGCCGGTCTGGATCGACATGCCCCAACCGGATGGATGGAGTGAACCGAAGGGAATGAACGGAATGAGGGGCGGAATGAAGGGCGGAATGGGCGGAGAGAAACGACGATGACTCTGATCCCGATGGTGATCGAGCAGAGCCAGCGCGGTGAGCGATCCTTCGACATCTACTCCCGTCTGCTGCGGGATCGCATCATCTTCCTTGGAACCGAAATCAACGACGATGTCGCCAACGTCGTCGTTGCCCAGCTCCTCTTTCTCGAGGCAGACGATCCCGAAAAGGACGTTCACATCTACATCAATTCGCCAGGTGGCTCGGTCACGGCGGGGCTCGCGATCTACGACACGATGCAGTTCGTGCGTCCCGACGTGAACACGACCTGTCTGGGACAGGCAGCGTCGATGGCGGCCTGGCTGCTCGCAGCCGGCACTCCCGGCAAGCGAACGGCCCTCACCAACTCCCGGGTGATGATCCACCAGCCGATGGGCGGCGCTCGTGGCCAGGCGACGGACATCGATATTCAAGCGACGGAGATCCTCAAGCTCCGGTCGCGCATGAATGAGATCCTGGCCGAGCATACGGGCAAGACCGTCGACCAGATCGCCCACGACACCGAGCGCGATTTCTATCTCTCAGCCGAAGAGGCCGAGAGCTACGGGCTCGTGGACAATGTGGTGGCGAAGCGCCCCAATCTCCGGGATAAAGCCGAGGCTTCCGGCAGCGACGGTGGCAATGGTGCAAGGAAGTCGGCGATCAGGCCGACGACGAAGAAGCCCGGAAAGGGTGGGGCGAAGAGCGATTGAATCGGTTCCGGTCTGGGATCGTTCCAGCTGAAGAACCAGCTGAAGA
>CBDUYG010000880.1:0-1644 GCA_965371385.1 uncultured Myxococcales bacterium
GAGCCCGGGGACTCGTGAACTCCCGAGAGCACCTCGAGAGCCTCTTCGAAGCCCGCAAGCAGGGCGTCGCATCCTTGCAGGAGTATCTTGCACGGGACAAATCCTTTCGAGAAGACCAGAGAGTCGCGTAAAGTGGGAGAGCCGATATGAATTTCATCGATCGATGGTTCGGGGAGCAGTCGCGCGAGCTGGCGCGACAGACCTCTCGGCGCCACTTCCTCGCGCGCCTCGGAGCCTGGGCGGCCGCGGGTAGCGCACTGCCCCTGCTTCCCATTGCTCGCCAGGCGGCGGCGGAGTCCCCCACCTCGAAGCGGAAGCGCCCGGCCGCTCCCGGCGAGCCCTCTCCCGAGACGCCCGAAGGCAACCCCGATGACTGCAACTACTGGCGCTACTGCTCGGTCGACGGCTTCCTGTCGAGCTGCTGCGGCGGAACACATCGCTCCTGCCCTCCGGGCACGGAGATGTCCCCGGTCACCTGGGTCGGCACCTGCCACAACCCCGAAGACGGCCGGGACTACGTCATCTCGTACAACGACTGCTGCGGCCGGGACACCTGTGGCAATTGCTTCTGCAATCGCAACGAGGGGGACAAGCCCGTCTACTACCCGAGCAAGAGCAACGACATCGACTGGTGCATGGGACGGGCGGGGATCGTCTACAATTCCACCGTCGCCATCGTGGTCGGAGTGGCGACCGAGCCGGAAGCGAAGTGAGCCGATCCCGCGCCCGGCGCCAGGGGGCATGGCGAGGGTGGCGGCAGCTCGCGACGGTCTGGCTCTGTCTCGGAATCGGCAGCACACCCGCCTTCGCCCTGGATCCGAAGATCAACTACATGCTCGAGTGCCAGGGTTGTCATCTCGCCGATGGCAGCGGCTCGCAGGGCTCCGTGCCCGCCTTGAAGGATTCGGTGGCGCGCTTCCTCGATGTGCCGGGGGGACGGGCGTTCCTCGTGCAGGTGCCGGGCAGCGCCTTCTCTCCCCTCAATGACGCTGATCTCGCAGGCGTCTTGAATTGGATCCTGCGGGAGTACGGTCCGCGAGAGATCGTCGACCGCGCAGCGCCCTACTCGGCTGAGGAGGTGACGCGCCTGCGGGCTTCTCCTTTGACGGACGTAGAAGGGGTGCGCGAGGATCTGGTTTCGAGAATGGCGATCCATGAGGAATGAAACGACGCAGCAGGGTTGAGCGAAGTGGCGCCGGTCATGTGCAGCTCGAAACTCGTGGGGCTCTCGAGTTCACCCAACAGGGCGTGCCGGATCCGGAGGGGAAGAATCACCGGATACCCGAGCATATTTCCCCTGGCCATGACCATGGGGCTCGTCCTGAGCCTTGGATCGATCGCCCCCTGGATGGCGCGTGCCGACCTCATGGCGGAAGCCAGCGGCCTCATCGATTCCCGCCTTGCTGCGGGTCAGATCGATGACACCACGGATGAGAGCGTGCGTATCCGCGGCAGCGATGCGATCGCAGGGCTCGGCGACTGGTACCTCAGCAACGGCATCCTGTGCGCGGCGGTGCTCGGAGTCGATAGCGAAGGGCAGCTGATTCAAACCGGTGGAACCCTGATCGACCTGGGCTTCTGCGGTCGGGACGACGATCAATTCATCGGCCTCGAGCCCCTCTTCAATCTTTCTCGCTCCGAGCG
>CBDUYG010000881.1:0-1635 GCA_965371385.1 uncultured Myxococcales bacterium
TCGGGCTCTCTTGTTGTGCTCATTGGCCTTTCGGCGATTGCCGAGCTTTGCATGCGCGACGGCGAGATTGTTGTGGAGGGAAGCTTCGCCGGCATGGTGCTCGAGCGCGCGGTTGTAGACTCGCACGGCCTCCCGATGCCTCCCGACCTTCTGATACGAAACCCCGAGGTTGAGCGCCGCGCGAAGATCGGTGGGCTCGAGTATCAGAGCCTTGACCAGCAGCGGAATCGCCCCGTTGAAGTCCTTCCGCTGGAATTCGAAATAGCCGAGATTCCCCAGCGCGAGAGCGTTTGCCGGGTCCGACTCGATCGCATTGCGCCACAGGGATTCGTCGTCTCTCCAGTGCTGCACCTGTCGATGAGTCGACACTCCCCAGACGAGGAGCACCAGCACCAGTCCGGCGAGCCATAGCCGGGCCCTCGGCGATTCCGGACGAAGGCTCGGAACCACTCGCTTGGAGGTCAACACTGCGGCG
Organism: uncultured Myxococcales bacterium; assembly: GCA_965371385.1. Taxonomy (GTDB): domain Bacteria; phylum Myxococcota_A; class UBA9160; order UBA9160; family UBA4427; genus CBDUYG01. Next base: position 476 of record CBDUYG010000881.1, read on the forward strand.
GCCGCGATCCAGAGCCCGGTCAGGGGAAGATACGTGTAACGGTCGGCACCGAGTATCAAGTGGCCGTGCCCCACGATCCCGCTGACCGGCAGAATTCCCGCCACGTAGGTGAACCACGCAGTGGTGAGCCAGGGAGCCCCCCGGCGCGCGAGCAATGCCACGACGCAGATCGCAAGAAACGCCGTCGTGTAGAGCAGCATGGAGTCGGCAAAGGGAGAGACATCGTGGCGCGTCAGGGCATAGTGGGGTTGCAAGTTGGCCGGCCAGAGCGTCTTTCCCAGGTGGAAGAGCATCGAGTGCATGGCGGTCGCGAGGCGTGCGGGCAGCTCAGGGGGGTTGGTGATGAGACCCTGATCCTCCGCCGTAGCGCGTACCGCGGTCCATCCGAGCACGAGCCCAGCGACGAAGTAAGGTGCCTTCTCGAGCAGGACGCGCAGGTCGAGCCTCCGCCTCAGCGGAAAGAAGTCGATGAGGAGCAGCACGACGGGCAGGAAGATGGCGGAGCTCTTGCTGCACACGGCGGCGACGTACGCCACGATCGAGAGAGCGAGCAGCGTCAGGACGATCGGATCGTCTCCTCGCCGACTCTTTCGCTCCCAGTATCCCAGATAGCTCAGAAGGGACAGGAAGAAGAACGTACCGGCGAGGGCGTAGGACTGCCCGGACGCCCAGGCGACGACCTCGACGCGCATGGGATGAAGGGCGAAGAGCAATGCGGCCAGAAGAGCGCCGAGGCCGGGGCGAAGGCCGGCCATCGAGGCGCTCTGCCCATGGAGGAGCAGCTTGCGGGCCAGCATGAATAGCAGACACGAATTCAGGATGTGGAGGCCCAGCGTGACGAGATGGAAGGCGCGGACGTCCAACCCGCAGGTTCGGACGATCATGGCCTTCAAGATGAGGCTCACGGGCTCGTAGACCCCGAGCACCTCGGCCGTCCAGGCCCGCAACCAGACCTCGAACGAGCCGCTCTTTACGAGCGGATTGTCGACGATGTTCGCATGGTCGTCCCACGAGGCGAGGAAGCTGAAGCCGCCTCCCAGGAGGGATACGTAGCAGACCAGAACGACGACGAAGAGGGAGATGATCGCGCTACGGGCAGTCATGTCGCAGTGACGCTATCAGATCCGGTGCATCGACATCAAAGGGAGATCCCAGGGATG
>CBDUYG010000882.1:0-1620 GCA_965371385.1 uncultured Myxococcales bacterium
CCCAGCGAAGAGAAGCTCGAGTACTACCGCGAGCTCGGGGTCACGGAAGCCGTGCTCCGGCTTCCCAGCGCGGATCGCGACCAGGTTCTCCCGGTTCTCGACAGATTCGTCTGCCATCTGGGCGATTGAGAGCGAGCGCCGGCCCGGCCGAATGGAACGGCCTGGGCGACTCGCTGCGGTCGCCGGATGGCTGCTTCCAGACGCGCACGTCCCGTCGCCGCCCGTGAGCGCAACCATTTGATTTCTCAGACGGTTTTTGCGTCCATCCCATATCGACGGGCTTTTGACGCTCCTTCCCAGGTCCTATACGCTCCGTTTCGGAATAAATCTGAGGGAGCGTCAGAAATGGGAATTCTCGAAGGCAGGGCTGCCGTCGTGACCGGCGCGGGCCGGGGGATCGGCCGCGGACACTGTCTCCACCTCGCCGAGCAGGGCGCGGCCGTGGTGGTGAACGACATCGACATCGACGCGGCCAAGACGGTGGTCCAGGAGATCAGCGAGAAGGGCGGCAAGGCGACCGCGAATGACAGCGATATCTCCACCCGTGCGGGCGCCCAGGCACTCGTCGGCCAGTGCGTGGATGAATTCGGTGGCATTCACGCCGTCGTGAACAACGCCGGCAACGTGAAGGATCGCTCCTTCCTCAAGATGACGGACGATGAGTTCATGTCGGTGGTGCGCGTCCACCAGGGCGGCACCTTCATGTGCAGCCAGGAGGGAGCCCTGCGGATGCGCGAGCAGGGGACGGGGGGTGCGATCGTCAACACCGTCTCGGCCGCCCACTTCGGCAACTTCGGTCAGACCAACTATGCCGGCTCGAAGGGCGCGATCGCCTCGATGACCTACACCTGGGCCCTCGAGCTCGCGCGTTACGGCATCCGGGTCAACGCCATCAGCCCGACGGGGACCACCCGCATGTCCGCAACCTACAAGGGACCCGACGGCAAGGAGGTCGAGCTTCCCTTCATCGATCCCACGCTCAACGGCGCGATGGTGGCCTTCCTCTGCAGCGATCAGGCGAACTGGGTCTCGGGGCAGGTCTTCGGCACCGGGATGGAGCGGGTCGTGATCCTCGATCAGCCTTCGTACGGCCATGCGATGTACAAGAAGGGCGGCTGGAGCGTCGACGATCTGGTCGAGAACTTCGACGGCTATATGCGCAAAGAGATGGAGCCTCTCGGCATCATGAAGCGGCCCTATCCCTTCAACGAGGGCATCAAGCCGCCCGAGAAGTAGAGCCGAGGCTCGACCGGGCTCGGATGATGAAAGTCGCAAGACGAGAGACGGCAGAGGAAAGGCGCAAGCGATGACGGGAATCATCTCCTACGGGGCCTACATCCCGGCGACCCGGCTCCCCCTCGGAGCGATCGGCGGGCGCCGGGCGAAGGAAGGTGGGCCCGAGAAGGCCGTGGCGTGGAACGATGAAGACAGCGTCACGATGGCGGTCTCGGCAGCCGTCAACTGCCTGCGTGGCTTCGATCGATCGCAGGTCGAAGCTCTCTACTTTGCTTCGACCACGTATCCCTTCAAGGAGAAGCAGGGCGCGGCGTTGATCGCGCGGGCCCTCGACCTGCGCCGGGATCTTCAGGGCGCCGACTTCTCGGGCTCCATTCGCGCGGG
>CBDUYG010000883.1:0-1614 GCA_965371385.1 uncultured Myxococcales bacterium
CCGGCGAGTCCCGAAGGATCTGCCGGGCCGCGACGATCAGGCGATCGACCTTCTCGTCGCTGAGCCGAAAGCTGGTCTCGATATTGGAGAGGTATGCTTCCTCTGCGGGGTCGTCCACGGCGGCGAAGTCGACCTCCACGAGTTCGAAGTCGACGGGATGACCGGGACGCGAGAGCGCATTCTTCCACACGTGAAGGGCATGTCGCGCCAACTCGATCGTGATTCGGTTCGCGCTGCGCATTTGAGACGAGGTGAGTCCGCTCACGACCTCGAGCGCCGAGGCGGCCCGGTTCCCTACCTCCCACCTCTTCTTGCTCGCCGTCTCGGCGTTCACCACCACGAAGAGAATCTCCCGTACACCCTCGTGGCGAATTTTTCGCATCGACTCCTTCGGGTCGCGCACCATCGAAAAGGTCGCGATGGCGTTTCGCAGCCCCAGGTTGTCCGAGATACCCCCGTCGAGCAGGTGGATGTAGCGCCGCTCCTCGGAGTTCGTATAGCTGTTCACGAGATCCTCGCGGAAGATCCGGCCGATCGGGCTCTGCTCGAGATCCGTTTCAGACTCCACGAAAGCCTCGGGGATCTCGAAGCCGCAGCTCCCCCCCCGGTTCCGCAGGCGCACGGTTGGAAAGACGATTGGGACTGCCGATGAAGCGGTGACCGCATTCGCTACGGAATAGTTGCCCAGATCGGAACAGATCATCCCGAAGGTCAGGGGAGAGAAGGGAAAGCGGGCGGCGGTGGAGAGGTCGGTTGCGTTGATGATGACCTGCGGCGCTCCCGGGCGGGCGAGGTCGGAGAAGGTCGCGCCATCGAAGATGGCTCTGTCGTAGTACCGTGCGGCGAGTTGGCTGCGATCCAGACGAAAGAGCCTGGGCCAGTTGATCGGACGCAGCACCTCGAGGATCAGGCGTCCCTGCACGTTCCTGCGCAAGAAGACCTCCTCGAAGTCGTCGAAGATCCCCTCTCCCTTCAGCCCGAGATAGGCGGAGGTGAAGCTTCCCCCCGAGACCGAGGAGACCAGATCGATTTCATCGAAGAGGCGGCGCTGCCTGCCGTCGAGCGTCACCGTCGTCGCGGCCAACTCCTGCAGCACACCATAGGCGAAGGCCGCTGCGCGCGTGCCGCCGCCCGAGAACGTGAGGACCAGGAGCAGCTCCCCCGACCGCTCGGGAGACACGATGGCGGATTCTCGCAGAGTCTCTTCGGGATTCCACGCATCGAGCGCCCGATTCTCGGGGCGCTGGGCGAAGCAGCCGCAGAGCAGAAGTGCACCGATCCATGGCAGGAGATGAAATCTCCCCGCGGTCGATGCTCTCATCCGATCACGGCGCATGAAGCGGGTCCATGTGAATCTTTCCAGACGACTTTTTTTGGATCGGATCGGTTCGTAGCGGGGCATCGCTTGCATCCCGACCCTCATTCGCCGTCCAGCGCCTCCGAGAGCAACCCGCCGATGGAGCCCGACGGTGGTTTGATTCCCAGGTAGAGGGAGAGGGTCGGGGCGATGTCGGCCGGCTTGACCGGGCGCACGATCGTGGCTCTCTCGATGCCCGGCCCGGCGATCATGATCGGAACATAGGTATCGTAGACGTGGGGGGATCCGTGCATCGC
>CBDUYG010000884.1:0-1613 GCA_965371385.1 uncultured Myxococcales bacterium
CGACGAAAAGAGTGGAATCGGCTCGCGTCGCACGAGGTGCACGGGTCTTCGATACAGGCGACCGACGCCTCGCCGATTCCGAGCCGCAAGAGCTCGGCGCGCGCGAGTTCCCCAAGGTCGATTCGGGCATGGGAGGGGCGGGTTCCTCTCGATGCATGCCCGAGGGTCGGCTCTCCGAAGCGAGCGGCGAGCACGCTGAGAACCGGCGCATCGACCTCATAGCAACAGCTTCCGATATGGGGGCCCACGACTGCGCGCAGGCGGGAGCCCCTCGGCGCGATTCCGCGCAGGGCCTCGATTCCAACTTCGATGACGCCGGCCGCCAGGCCCCGCCAGCCGGCGTGAATCGCCGCAACCGCACTCCCATCCTCACTACAGGCAAGGATCGGCAGACAATCCGCCGTCACCACGGCAACCGCGAGCCCAGGCGTTCGACACACGACAGCGTCGGCCGAAATCTCGCGTACGTCTCGGGTATCACTGCAGTGAGCCACGGCGCACCCATGCACCTGCACGGGACGTTGCAGCTCGGGCGGCCCGGCCCATCCTCGGATACCGAATCCATGCTCGACTCCGGCGTCGACGAGCAGAGGATGCCGGATCGGCTGCATCATGCTTCGTTCACCCCTTCGCGCCGCTCGAGCTCGTGCTGGAATTCAGCGAGGTCCGGAGGAAGGGGTGCATCGAATCGCAGCCTCTCGCCGCTGCGCGGATGAATGAATCCGAGGCTGGCTGCGTGAAGGGCCGGGCGATCGAGCAGGGTCACGGGGCCCAATGATCGCCGGCGCGATCGCGAACGACCATAAACCGGATCCCCGGCGATCGGCATTCCCCGGGACGAGAGATGAACGCGAATCTGATGTGTCCTGCCGGTATCGGGCCGAACCTCGAGCCAACTCGTCTCGCTTTCGGGATAGCGTCGCAGGACGGACCAGTTGCTGCGCGCTTCACGTCCGGAATCGGTCCTCACGCTCATGCGCTTGCGATCCCTGGGATGACGGCCGATCGGCTCATCGATGACTCCGGCATCTGCGCTCGGCAGCGAGCGAACGAATGCCCAGTAGATTCTTCCGATCGTATGTTCGTGGAACTGGGTCGCCAGGGCGTGATGCGCGGCGTCGTTCTTCGCCACCACCATCACCCCCGAAGTTCCACGATCGAGCCGATGAACGATGCCGGGACGGATCGCTCCCCCTACCCCGGCGAGATCATCGCAATGATGGAGCAGCGCGTTGACGAGGGTGCCACTCGCATGGCCGGGAGCCGGATGCACCACCATGCCGGCGGCCTTGTCGATCACGATCAGATCCTCGTCGGAGTAGAGGACCTCGAGCGGGATGGGCTCGGGCACGGCCTCGATCGGCACCGCCCTGGGCGGAGTCGCAATCAAGACGTCGCCTTCGCAGACCTTGCGACTCGCGCGTGGCGATTCGTCGTTGAGCCGCACGGCATCGGACTCGATCCAGCGCCTCACCTGGGCACGCGGTACCCCCGCCAGGCCGCTGAGAACCACATCGAGACGTCGCCCCGCATCCTCCCCGCCGACCTCGAATCGGAGCTCTTCTTCACTCTGTATGTCAAATTCGAGATCGTCGCCGCCGCTCACATTCTCA
>CBDUYG010000885.1:0-1611 GCA_965371385.1 uncultured Myxococcales bacterium
TCCTGCCGATCATGCGAAGCGTGAAGCCCTTGTTGATCAGCTTTCGCAGCTTCGTATGGCGGGGCGCATCCTGATTGATCATCCAAAGTCGAAGCGGTGCCATGCGCTCCTCCTCCATATCGTTGGCGATCACGGTGCCGCGCTCGGATGAGAAGCGCTTCTGATCGAGGGATATATCGATGATGTCCTGGTGCCGGGTGATCGCCCAGTAGCCGCGCTGCTCCACTTGCATGACGTCCGCATTGATGGCGTTGATGGCACGCGGGGGCTGCCAGTGCACGGGCTCGTTCTCGCGCAGCCAGGAGAAATACTCGTGGGGGATTCCGCGTTCGTAGGTCGCGGAATCGTAGAGGTCTGCGGGTTGCATCTCACGTTCTCCTGAATGCCGACTCGCTCCGCCGTGGGTTGCGCGACGCGCGAGTGCGCGCACTCGACGGTACTGGGCTGAGGTGGGCGGCGCCATTGGAAGATGAGAATCGTCGGGTGGCGGGCTGGCCGCAAGGATCGGTGGTCGGGGTTCGGGACGAGGCCTGCGTTCGGGTGGGAGCCTTCTACTCTGCCAGAGCCCCAGATCTACCAGAGCCCCAGGACGCGCCGCAGATAGGGATTTACGAATACCTCCTCGGGGTCGAGTCTCTGCCTCACCTCGAGGAAGTCCGCCAGATTGTTCTTGTCGTAGAGCTCCGACACCCGATCGGGCTCGAAGACCAGCTTGCCCCAGTGTGGCTTGCCACCGAGGCGCATCCACGCCAGCTCGATGCGCGCGAAGTACTCCTCGTAGCGCGTCGTGTTGTGGAAGGTGAGGATCTCGATGTAGCACGTCACGTCGTTGCCGCTCGAGGGCGCGAGGAGCGCGCTGCCCTTCCCGACGAAGCGCATGTGGACGACGAGGTTCTGTGCGTAGATCTTGTCCGCGTCGAGGGCCGAGAGGCGGTCCATCACGCCGTACCAGGCGCGGCGCACGCTGTCGTAGTTGGGATCGACGGGGATCGCGTGGCCCAGGTCGACGGCCCGCATGAAGGAGGTTTGGTATTGCATCGCGTCCGGCGCGCGCATCACCCGGTTGCCGGCTTCGGTTTGCTGGACCATCGAGAAGAACATCTTGGTGACGATGGGCGTCAGGAAGGGGACGAGCGAGAGTGGGTGAAGGAGGAGGGGCGCCAGGATGCGGTTCTGGAGCCACTGAACCCCGGCCCGTGCCGTGGGCCACCCGACCGGACCAATGGGATCCGTGGTCGTATTCCAGGTCTTGACCCAGCACTTCTGGTTGAATGGGAACGCGAAGATCTCGGCGTACTCGTTACTTTGGACGATGGCCTTGATACCCAGGAGGGTCGTGTTCATGTCCGCGATCTCGTCCACCGCGCGAACCCTGAACATCGGGACGCAGTCGAAGGTCAGGCTGTAGACGATGCCGAGGGCGCCGAGATTCACGATCAGGGCGTTCCAGACCTTGTGCGCATCGAGCTCTGCAGGGGTCGGCATGGCGGGGAGCGGGGGAGGGCGGGTGTAGTCCTGCTCGAGGCCTTGATAGTTGACGACCTTCATCGCCGAGACGAGCTCGGGGAAGATCGGATGATGGATGCCGGTTCCGTGACATCCCATCGCGAG
>CBDUYG010000886.1:0-1608 GCA_965371385.1 uncultured Myxococcales bacterium
CTCCGCTCCTTCGCCTCGAGCTCGGCCGCGATCGTCTCTCGGAGCAGTTCGCGCATCGGCGCGGATTCATCGGGCCAGTTCTGGGGGTTGCTCTCGTTCGGATCCGCCGTCAAGTTCGAATACCAGAGCTCCTTGACCTCTCCCCGGGGATTCAGCTGAAAGGTCCACTTGCGGCCGTCGCGGATCGCCGAGCGTCGGCGGATTCCGGGTCCGGAGCGGCGACCCGACCGCCAACTCTCCTGGAGCAGCAGATCCCCTTCGCGCCGCTCGGCGAGGGGGATGCCCTGGAGACCCGGTGGCTCCGCGCCGACGATCACACTCAATAGAGTGGGGGTGATGTCGATCAGGGAGACCGGATTGGAGTTGCGGCTCGCTTCACCTCCCGGCCAGCGAATCAGGAGTGGAACGCGCAGCACCTCGGCCCAGATGTTCAAGCTGTGCTCGAAGTTGGGCACGTGCTCGAGCAGGGTTTCCCCGTGATCGGCGGTGAAGATCAGGATCGCGTCTTCGAGCAGGCCGAGCTTGTCGTATGCGGCCAGAAAGCGTCCCAGCTCGCGGTCCGCGTAGGCGATCTCTTCGTCGTACCGATCGACATAGTCGAGAGCGTCGGTCACGCCGGGAAGTCGCTGATAACTGTCCAGCGTGTCGTCCGTGAGGGGCTCACTTCCCTCGTGCTCGAAGCGCGTCGTGATCTCGTCTGCCGGTGCGCCATAGGGCGCGTGGGGATCGATGAAGTGGATCATCAGGAAGTGGGGCCGATCGGGGTCCCGCTCGAGGGCGAGCCATCGCAGGGCGGCGTCGGCCGTACGCATCGCGCGCCGCTCGTACATGGCGCGATTGAGTTCGCGTTCATCGACGAAGTCGTCGAAGTGTTCGAATCGCCCTCCCAGACCCAGGGCTTCATCCGTGAGTACGGTATTGGAGACGATCGCGGCGGTCTGGTATCCGAGCTCCTCGAGGTAGTCGGGCAGGATACGAACTGCGGGCGGGAGCCTCTGGAAGAAGTCGCGAACGCCGTGGGCCGGCGGGTCCAGACCCGAGAGCATCGAGACCAGGCTGGCCGAGGTATAGGTCGCGGCGGTGTAGGCCCGATCGAAAACCTCGGCGTCTTCGAAGTAGTGGGAGACCTGGGGCGTCGTATTGCGGGTATAGCCATAGGTCGGCATGTGATCGGCTCGCAGGGTGTCGAAGCAGATGAGCACGATGTTGGGGTGATCGGCGTCCGACTCCGGGGTGCATGCGATGCAGGCAAGGCCGATGGCCAGACTCGAGAGGGCTGCAGCCGTCGCGATTCCCCTGCCGGGCGACCGGCGCACCCACTTCGAGATCATCCCCATGGCCGGATACTAACGGGAGGGAAGGGGGAGTTCCAAGCGAGGCGTCGAGGAGACGGGCTTGGTCGGGGCGATGGGATAGGGGGCGGAATGCGTTGATCGGCGCGCCGGGCGCCGAGCTCCCGGGGTCCTCTACCTGGACCGCGGGAGCTTGTGCTTCGATCAAGGGTTCAGCCAGCATCGAGCTCCGGTAGGGCCTGGGGCGCCGGTGGCCCGGTGTAGCGCGCGCTCGGCCGGATGATGCGGCCTTCGGCGGCCTGCTCGAGGATGTTCG
>CBDUYG010000887.1:0-1607 GCA_965371385.1 uncultured Myxococcales bacterium
TCGATCCGGAGCCGGCTCGGCGAGAGCGGCGCTCGCGTCGGCTATGCCCTCGTCAGCCTCGACCCCGAGCGCGACGACGCCGAACGACTGCGGGAGTTCAGGACGAAGACGGGCCTGGGGGAGGGCTGGACCCTGATGCGCGCCGACGAGGGCTCGGTGCGCGAACTCGCGGCCGTGTTGGGCATCCGCTACCGCAGGGTCAGCGACGAGGACTTCATCCACTCCAACATCATCTCCGTTCTCGATTCGGAGGGCGTACTCGTTCACCGGCAGGTGGGCCTGGGTGTGGATCCCGAGGAGAGCGCGGCGGCGATTCGCGAGCTCTTGAAAAGCAAGCCCGTTCCCGCCGCGTGGGACTGAACCGGGTTCTACCTGCCCGTGTCTACTTGCCGGTAAAGACCGGCCGCCGCTTCTGCGAGAAGGCCAGGGGCCCTTCCTTCGCATCGGCGGAGTTGAGCACCTTCAGCCCGAGTGACTTCTCGAGCACGAAGCCGCTCTCCAGCCCGAGCGCCCTCACGGCGATTTCCTTGGCGGTCTGCATCGCGAGCGGGCCATTGCGACACATGCGCTCGGCGGTCTTGAGGGCGGCCGGCATCAGCTCGTCCGAGGGGACGACCTCATTGATCAGGCCCACGTCGAAGGCGCGTTGAGCATCGATGTTCTTGCCGGTGAGCAGCAGCTCCATCGAAATCGCCCAGGGGATCTGTCTCGGCATCCGGATGTGGGTTCCGCCCAGGGGCACGAGGCCCATCTTCACCTCGCCCAGCCCGAAGGTCGCGTGCTCCGCGGCGATGCGGATGTCGGTGCCGAGAAGCATCTCCATGCCCCCGGCAATGCAGTAGCCGTTGACGGCGCAGACGATCGGCTTGTAGACGTCCGAAAACTGGCGCTTGGTGAGATCCGGGAAGCCCATGTCGCTGCCGCTGGTGAGCAGGGGAGCGGCCTCCTTCAGATCGAGACCCGAGGAGAAGGCCGTGTCGCCGGTCGCCGTGAGAATCCCGACCCAGAGGTCGTCGTCGTTCTGCATCTCCATCATGGCGTCCTCGATGCCCGTGAGCATCTCCAGCGAGAGCGAGTTCATCTGCTCGGGACGGTTGATCGTCACGATCGCGACGTGATCCTTCTTTTCGAACTGAACGGTGGGGGGTAGTGCCACGGTTGTACTCCCTCTTGCTGGAATCCCTGAATGGATCGACTGAAATCAAAGCGCTCGTTCGTGCTCAGAGCTTGCGGAACTTCGGCAGGGTGATCTCGTCCGTCACCTCGTCGTAGAGGACCTCGACCTCCATGTCGATCTCGAGATCGTCCGGCGATAGGCCGATCACCTCACTGAGGAGCCGCACACCTTCCTCCATCTCGACGACCACCGGCGCATAGGGGCAGGCGTCCACGAAGGCGGGGTGCATCGGCCGGGCGGCAACCGTCCACGTGAAGACCCGGCCCCGGCCGCTCGAGGGCTGCCACTCCCAATCCCAGGAGCCGCACTCGGCGCACATCTCGCGCGGAACGTGGCGCCAGGTTTTGCAATCCGTGCAGCGCTGGAAATGCAGGGTGAGGTTCTTGCAGTGGTCGTAGAACTCTTTGTGCAGCCCCTCGAGCTCGGGTAG
>CBDUYG010000888.1:0-1607 GCA_965371385.1 uncultured Myxococcales bacterium
TCTTCCAGAACTACGGGAAGGGCGTCCTGATTCCTTCGGCGAGCTTCCGCTGGGGTCTCGGAGATATCGGGCTGCACGGCGCCAACCTCGTGGGCAGCCTCGGTGGCCAGGTGCCGATGAAGAACGCGTTCAACGTGCGCTCGCTCTTCTACAATATCCACCTCGACTACGGCTTCGAGATCCAGAACTCGGTGGTGAAGTACATCGTTCCCTTCGTCGAAGTGAACGGCATTCACTACACGAGCAGCAGCAGGGGGACGAACCCGATCTATCTCAACCCCCCGCTTCCCCGCACCCTGCCGCTTACCGCGGTGCAGGGCGCAATAGGGAGCGGCCCCTTCGAGGGCTTCGACATCGGGAACCTGGGATCTCAGGGAATCAAGGGCGCCAACGTCGTGGTCATGGGCGGCGGAGTTCGCATCCCGACGACCTGGGGAATCTCCTTCGCCGCGATGTACGAGGGCGCCGTGACCTCGCGCAAGGACATCCATCACCAGCGCTTCACCTTCATGGCGACCTGGGAGATGTAAGACCGGGCTGGAGATCGATTCGACGATCGACCCGCCCTGGCGCGACGCGGTCATCGAGCGCGGGCGAGGATGCTCTCCCCCGACGAAGCACTCAGAACAAGCGCCAGATCGAATCCGCCGGCTTGCCTCGCTTGAATCGATCGTATCTCAGGCAGGCCGGATAGAGCGCCGCCACGCCCAGCGCCCATACGCCATACATGCCCATGAGCGAGAGGTGCCCCGGCAGGAGTCCTACCAGGGCGAAGACGTACAAGTGCGCGACGTAGAAGAAGAGCGGCGCGCGGCCATAGGCGAGGCAAAAGGCGAGGCAATAGGCGAGACAGAATTTGCTGACATGGCTTCCTCGCCGAGTCGCGCGAGCGAGCATCCCCAGCAGCACCCCGTTGGCCCCGAGCGCGAGCATCAGAAACGCCAGACTGGCGGGATACTTCGTGACTGTGAGCAGGCCCATCCAGTCGGGGGTCGGCATCGGATGGCTGGTGCCGAATCCGCCGGCGATGCGAAGCACGACGAAGGCTGCAAGGGTGGCGAGCCCGGCGGGCAGGGCTCTTCGGAAGACCACCTCCGGCGCGCGTGACAGACCCGATCCGAGCACCATGCCGAGGAGCACGACCGCCAGCCACGGCAGGAGCGGGTACGAGATCAGGACCGCGCCCGTGTGACCCGCGATCAGGATCGCACGGAGGACGACTGGATAGAGGACGGCGGCGTTCTCCGCAGCCGGCAGGAGAAGCTGACCGGCGAGCAGAAGCAGGACGGCGAGAAGGCCCCACCAGCGAGCTGAGAGGCGAATCAGCTGACCGGCCACGATCATGCACAGCCCGAGAGCCGTGAGCACTCCGGGGCTGAAATAGGGGAGGCCACCTCCGCCGGGCAACGTCATTGCAGGGATCTCGCCGTCTCGCAGGATTGGTTCGATCACTCCGAGGATGAACGCGGGAGAGACGAGCAGGAGATCGACCGCGATGAGCGCCGCCCCGCGTGACAGAAAGTGCCCGGCGATCCGTGCCTCGCTCCAGCCGCTCTCGCGACGGGCGCGGGCGAAGAGCGACATTCCGGCGCCCATCAGCAGAAAGA
>CBDUYG010000889.1:0-1606 GCA_965371385.1 uncultured Myxococcales bacterium
AACTCATCCAGCTCGGCCATCAGCTCCGGATCGCAAGCGACCCCGAGGTGGAGATGATCCTGGTATGAGAACATCATGACGTTGAGCCCGACACCGTCTTGAACGCCAAAGTAGGGGTAGAACTCGCGAACCTCGCCGCCCATGCAGTAGAGGGGCATCTCCGGCCCGCGAACGTTGGACACCAGCAGGTTTCCGTTCGCCATCAGACCCCGGAACTGATAGTGGGAGGCCAGGCGCAGGAGCGGAGCCGGAACCAGCGAGGTCGCCCGCCCCCACATATTCGATCCGTCCGCCACGTCGAGTGCCTTGAGCCTGCTCGACTCGCGGGAGATGCTGATCACGCGCTCGGCCGGCTCGCTAACACCAACCGGGAGCGGAACGAACATGCCCGCGACGTCGCTGCCCGGGCTCACATCTCCGTCTTCACGATTGTCCACGGGACAGATCGCCCGGATCGTCCCCAGGGAGTCCGGATCGATCCCCTGCCCTTCGCAGTAATCGCGCAGGGCGCCGCTCACGGCGGCCAGCACGATCTCGTTCAGGGTCACACCGAACTCGTCCTTGGCGTCGATCACCTGCTGAAGCGGAATCTTCAGGGTGTGGAAGGCGCGCCGGGAGCTCACGGGACCATTGAAGGGAAGCGCCTCGATCGGTCCCGTGATCGTGCTCAGGGAGCGCATGAAATTGCGCGCGTGAGCGATCGGCTTGCTCGGACTCCGCAGACCGGAAAAGATCGTTCGTGCGGCGCCGACCGCGTCGTAGAGCTGATCCGCGACGGCACCCATCATGAGCTGAGTGGTCCCCGGCTCCTGGTCTGGCCGCCACGGGGGGGCCTCGAGAGGCGTCCCGGCCTTGCCGACATCGAAGAGGAGCTTGGCGAGCTCCACACCCGACGTTCCGTCGATCACCGAGTGGTGTATCCGGGTGATCATTGCGATCGAATCGGAATCCTCGAGCCCATCGACGAAGACGATCTCCCAGAGCGGCCGATTGCGATCCAGAACCTGCGCCTGGACACGTCCCATCAGCTCGAGCAGCTCCCGCCGGCCTCCCGGCTTCGGCAAGGCGATCTCGTGGATGTGGTTCTCGATGCGGAAGCACCGGTCATCGACCCAGACCGGGCGAGCCTGGTCGAAGGGAACCTCGGCCAGCTTCTTGCGAAAGAGCGGCAGCAGATGAAGGCGATGCCCGACGGCTGCGCGGATCTCTTCGAGATCGATCCGGCCCTCATCCGTGCGTAGCGGTCCGGCCTCGAGGAGGCCGAGCCCACCGATATGGAGAGGAATGCGCTGGTCTTCACCGTAAACGAACGAGGCGTCCTGGGCGCTCAAACGCGAGTACGACATCTTCGGGGTCTCCCATGGCTCGAGAGGGTCGACGCCCCGATGCGTAACCCCCTCATCATGTCTCTCGACAGGTCTCCCAACCCATGAAGGTCGAGAAGATGAAGGGACCCACGCGATGCAGCGGTCGGCCCTGCTCTAGTCCGATCGCCCGCCGATCTCCACGGATCATTCTTTCATTGATTCATGGAGTCGAAGAGCGAGTCTGTTTGGATGGACCCATGGCCGCTGCGGGCTCTCCACTGACGATGGAGACCATCCGG
>CBDUYG010000890.1:0-1594 GCA_965371385.1 uncultured Myxococcales bacterium
TCGCCCGGGCCGATTCCGATTCGTGTGAGACCGGAATCCTGCTCCAATGTCGGAGGGGGAGAGGTGACGGGGCCGACGCGATCGCCGGATCGATCCACCGACCTCCCGCGCTGCCCCATTTCCTAGCTGGATTCGTCTTCGATCTGGGCCAGGGCCCGCTCGAGGGCAGCGTGATCCAGGGCGAGTCCGGCGTGATGCAGGACGACCTCGAGCGCGCTCGTATCGCCTCTCGAGACGGCCCCCCCCGCCATGCAATCCGCGTAGAGGAGCGCCACGACATGGTTTGCACTCGCGATCGGGGCCACGTAGGCCTCGACCGTGCCCCGACCTCCGAGCAGATCGAGCAGCTTGCGGTCGCCATCGTTGCTGGCGGGACCGCGCACTGCCGAGCGCTGCTCGATGGCCCGCCGGAACCACGAACTCTCGTCCCGCCCGATGCAGAGGGCCCGCATCTCGACGTCATCGGGGCCGCCGCAGGCATCGAAGCCCAGCTGGGCGATTCCCATCACCGAGTCGCCCCGCACCATGAACATCGCAACCCGGTCGAAGAACTCGGCAGCGAAACGAATGACCAGTGGAAGAACGTCGCCCCGCGACGCTGCATCGTTGAGGGACTGAGTCGCCGCCTTGAGACGCTCGAGCCCTTCGGAGGAGAGGTGATCGAGGGATGGAGGGCCGTTCCCGGGGCTCGCTGGGTCGGGCTCGCTCACCGCCGGCTCCGCGCTGCCCCGAGCGCTCGAGGACGACGGGGCCGATCGGCCGGCGGGACGCGCGATCTGGGAGTGCAGCCCTTCGATGAGCTCGCGAACCTGCGCTCGATTCGCCGGGCTCTCGGGATCCCCGGCCGTCTCCGATGTATCGGGGCGCAGCAATGGGGGCCGGGTGTCGCCCTCGGGCAACGCCTCTGCCTGCTGGGAATCGCAAAGCCAGCGGATCATCATGCGAGGAGCCTGCTTCTCGAGTCTGCGTACGAAGTCGCGGGCGTCGGCAATCCCGCTGAGTGGATTCGCCTCGATCCCCGGGGAGAGCAGCAACGCGGGCATCTCGGCTCGCGCGAGATACTGCCGAATTCGCCCCAGACCCTCCTTCGAACTCTGGAAGATATGGATCGTGGCAAAGCTCGGCGAGAGAGCCGCACGAACCCACTCCAGCACCCAGAGCTGGGGATCAATCACGACCAGAGGCAGCCGGTTCTCGGGCAAGGCGGCTGGGGGGGCGGCCGGCGACACCGGAAGCTCCGCCTGAAAGGATGGCCCGGCGGAATCCTCGGGGCTCGGCGCGACCGGGACATCTGCTTCGCCGCAGATCGGCTCACGATCGACGTTCAGCGTCTCGAGGTCGGGGCTACCGCGCCCCGCCGTCGCCGATACGAGGGTGTCGATCACCCGCTCTCGACCGTCTTCTCTTGCGACGACGGGTAGAGAATCCTCGGGACGTTCGGCGCATTCGGCATGGAGATCGGATCCGGCGGCATCTTCTCCAGCGCCATCGACGACACCGAACATTTCGTGGGCCGGCAGATCGAGGTTGAGGCCGCTATGGGCCGAGCCCTCGGCTCTCTCGTTCCGGTCGTCCTCGTCGCGAAGCCGCAGAC
>CBDUYG010000891.1:0-1590 GCA_965371385.1 uncultured Myxococcales bacterium
CTCGGCCTGGGAGCCCTCACCGTGGTCCGTCACAAGCCTGGCTGGCGCGAGCCCTACTCGGGCTCCGTCCCCCTGGTGAGCGGCGAGATCGCGAGCGATATCACTCTCTACCTCACGGAGAGCGAGCAGATCCCCTCGTCGATGGGCCTCGGTGTCGCGATGGCCAACGACGAGAGCGCGGTCACGGCGGCGGGCTTCCTGGTGCAGATCCTGCCCGACGCGACAGACGAAGAGATCTCGATCGTCGAGAGCAACGTACGCTCGATGCCCCCGCTCACACAGCTTGCCCTCTCGGCCAGCGACGCGGATGAGCTGATCGACCTCCTGCTCGCAGGGCTCGGCTCTCGCGACCGAACCAGCTCGCGCCCGATCTTCTTCTGTCCTTGCACTCGGGAGCGCGCCCTGCGGACCCTGGCCCTCCTCGACAGCCATGAAATCGAGGAAATCGCCGGGCAGGAGGGTGGCCAGGAGGTACGCTGCCACTTCTGCGCCCGGGCCTACGTCTTCGCCGGTGGCGAGGTCCGCTCGCTTCTGGGCTCTCCGGTCTAGGCCGGAAAGAAGGCGGAGATGGGACCCTGGCTCCGATGGCAGATTTGCAGCTAACTTCCACCCCATGACACGAATCCCGATCACCCTCGTATGTGTGTTGGGCCTGGCTCTGCAGGCGAACGCCTACCCGCTCGATGGTTACGAGCACACCGGCATCGGCCGCCTGCAGTATCAGCGCATGGTTCAGGAAGGTTTGCTCAAGGGGCGCAAGCGTCCCTCGGGCGAGCTGATGCCCATGTCGATGGTGAAGCTGCGCTTGCTCGACCAGCCGGATTTCGTGCTGCCGCCGCCCGATCCCAAGCGGACCGAGCAGCTCAAGAAGCTGATCGGGAAGGACGTCGACCGCTACGGCGTCGCGCTCCTCGACCTCACGGATCTGAAGAATCCCCGCTACGCCGAATGGAATGGCACGCAGAGGCAGAACCCAGGCAGCGTCGGGAAGATCCTCGTCTCCCTGGCAATCTTCCAGGAGCTGGCCGACATCTACCCCAAGAGCATCAAGAAGCGGGAGAAGATCCTGCGCGAGACGATCATCACGGCCGATGCCTTCAGCCGCAAGGATCACCACTCCGTCCCCTTCTGGGACCCTGCGACGAAGACCCTTTCGAAGCGGCCGATTCACGACGGCGACCGGGCGAGCCTCTGGACCTATCTCGATTGGATGATGTCACCCAGCTCCAACTCCGCGGCGGCAATGCTCGAGAAGCAGGTCCTCCTGCTGAGCCATTTCGGCGAGAATTACCCCCCGTCGCCCGAGGAGGAGAAGAAGTTCTTCGACGAGACCTCCCGCTCGAAGCTGAGCGAGATCTTCGTCGAGGCAATGAGCTCCCCGGTCACGCGAAACGGCCTGGATATCAATCAGCTCCGGCAGGGGAGCTTCTTCACCCGCACCGGGAAGAAGCTGGTACCGGGAACGACGAGCTATGCGACGCCTCGCGCGCTGGCAAACTTCCTGCTCAAGATGGAGCAGGGAAAGCTGGTGGACGAGTGGGCCAGCCTCGAAATCAAGCGACTGCTCTACATCACCGAGCGGCGCATCCG
>CBDUYG010000892.1:0-1589 GCA_965371385.1 uncultured Myxococcales bacterium
GCGATGATCGCCTTTCTCTGGCCGGAGGGGCTGGCGAGGCTGACCTATGCCGATGCCGAGCCCGGGACCTACCGCCCGCTGACCCGGGATCTCGTCTTCGAGACGACCGATGGATACATGACCGCGGGCGCCAATTCGGACGCCGAGTGGGCGGGCCTGTGTAGTGCGCTCGATCGCCCCCAGTGGCTCGAGGACGAACGCTTTGGGAGCACGGCTCTGCGGGCCCTCAACATCGCTGCCCGGTTGGATCTCACGGCCGAGGTTCTGGCGACGAAGTCGACCGCCCACTGGCTCGAGCGCCTGCGGGCCGAGCAGGTTCCCTGTGCTCCGATCCTGACACGTGAGGACCTCCTGAGCGATCCCCAGATCGCCGCGAACGAAATCATTTTCGATTCCATTCACCCCCACGCGGGCCCGATGCGCCAGGCGCGACCCGCGGCACGCTTCGACCGCACCCCGGCGTCGGTGAGGAGGCACGCACCGACGTTGGGCGAGCATACGGAGGAGGTGCTCCGGGGACTCGGGCTGGGGGATGACGAGCTCGAGGCGCTTCGGGGAGAAGGGGTCATCAGCCGGTAGCAGATCCGATGTCTCTCGGCCTTCCCACGCCCTCGGAGAGGGATATTCCTGCCCCGGGAGCTATGCCTCGAGGCCTCGTTTCGGCGCTATATTGAATCGCATCATCCGGATCCAGCCGATTCCCAACCCGATCGGCCCTTACCCAGGGCTCCAAGGAGAAATCACGAATCATGACTACCGAAACGAAAGCTCCCCAGATCAACGGCGGCGACATCATGGGCTGGCCGATCCTCAAGATCGACTACCCGACCGATCCGGACAAGATCGCAGCGCTGCTCCCGCCGGGCGTCGACCCGAGTGACGATTCGAACGTCCACCTTTCGATCTACTGCTACCCCGTGCCCGATGTTCCCGAGCTGGGCATCTTGATCACCGTGGATGCCGACTACCGGGGCCAGAAGGGTGTCTACACGATCGGTTACGGCATCGACCAGGAGTCGGCGATCTACATCAGCAAGGACATGAATGGTCAGCCCAAGTATCCTTGCGAGATCGATTACTACCGGGTCGGAGACCAGGTCACGGCCCGCTGCAGCCACCAGGGCTACACCTTCCTCGAGTTCAAGGGCAAGACGACGGGAGCCGCACCCCTGCCCGAGCCCAACAGCGAGAACGAGTGGTGGATCAAGGTTTCGCGCGCCGTCGGCGGCGCCGAGAAGGCCTACGACTTCCCGCCCCACGTGGTATCGGTCAAGACCTCGTACAGCCACATCCACAAGGACAACGTCGAAGGCGAGCTCGTGCTGCGTGATAGCCCGTGGGATCCGATCGCCGAGCTTCTTCCGATGCGCGGGGGGGCGACGGCATGGCTGCAGAACGCGATGCCGACCGGCCGCGACATCACGCTCGAGAGTCCTCTCGATCCGGAGGCGTTCTGGCCGCACATCGACACGATCGGCAGCTCGCGCTGGCCCGGCAGCAACGGAGGTCCGCGCTGAGAGATCGGCTTGGATCATCCTCCTGAGCCGCGGCCCGGGATTCGAGTTCCGGCGTTCCGATAGGGCCCCGCC
>CBDUYG010000893.1:0-1577 GCA_965371385.1 uncultured Myxococcales bacterium
GCGAGTGGCTTCTACTGCGAGAGCTTCGACGACTCCATCCCGGCAGGCTCGCATGCCGACCTTCCTTTCTTTCTCTCCACGCTGCGGCCGGCGGGCTTCCTCGGTCGGCTCATTCCGGGGCAGCACGCTGAGCTCGGGCTCCCGCAGGACATCCGGCACTGGTCCGGCGACCGGTGCCTGCGGTACCTGACGCGCTTCGGCTGGAATCTTCCCGGCGAGTTCATCGTAGGCGATGAGGCGCTCGCTCTCTTCCTTCGTCACACCAGTGAGCTGGTTGGCGGCATCACGCCGGGCCAGAGGGATCTCCGCTACCTGGAGCTGGCGGAGAACGTGTTGGAGGAACGTGAGCCCGGCTCATCGGCGGGCGGGGAAAAGCCAAAGTTCCTGGCGACGCTCGAGGAGGGTCCTACCTCGGTGCTGGTCAAGTTCTCGCCCCCGCTTCGAAGCGAGCTGGGCCGACGTGAGGCCGATCTGCTGGTCGCCGAGTCGTGCGCGCACCGCGTGCTCGCGCAGAGGGGCATTCCTTCGGCTCGCTCGCAGGTGATCGTCACGAGCGAGCGGCTCTTCCTCGAGGTCGAGCGCTTCGACCGGATCGGGCTCGCGGGGCGAAGGGGCTTCCTCGCACTCGAGGCGCTGGATGCAGAGTACCTGGGATTGCTCCGCACCTGGTCCGAGACCGCGGACGGGCTGCACGCCCGATCCCTCATCGACGCAGAGACGCGCACACGCATCCACCTGCTCGAGCTCTTCGGCTCGCTCATCGGAAACAGCGACATGCACCTGGCAAACATGGCGCTTCTCACCAACGGCACGCGAATCGAAGGCCTGGCGCCCGTCTACGACATGCTGCCGATGCGCTACGCGCCCAGGCACGGCCAGATCGACGCGCGCCCCCTGCCTCTTCCCGAGCCGCACCCTTCGATGGCGGATGTATGGGACCCCGCGAGCGAGGCGGCGCTGACATTCTGGCGGGAGGCCACCCAGGACGAGCAGATCTCGGGTGACTTTCGATCGATCGCTGCTGCGGCGCTGGAGGATGTGGCGGCGTGGCGGGTATCCGCCCAGCGGCTGCCGCGCGTGGGGAACTTGCCGAGTAGGTAAGTAATTGATTTTGCGTACGATCTATCTATATACGCAATTTTGAAACTCTAGGTTTCAATTTCATGCTCGCCAAAGACTCTCGCGATTCCCCTCGATCCAGGATGCCCATTCCGGATTCGCTGGCGGCACATCAGAGCCCGCCAGCTGCCCGACAGAATCGATCGAGCCGCACGCGAACGACGACTACCCAAAGAGCGGAGGCTTCCGCCGGGACCAGGGTGCAGCCTCCTCGAGCTGGCTCGCAACGCTGAGCAGTCGCGCCTCGTCGCCGACCCGACCCACGAGCTGCGATCCGATCGGCAGACCGTCATTCGAGACCTGCAGCGGCAGGGAGATGCCCGGCTGACCCGAGATGTTGTGCGGCAGCGTGAACACTCCATAGGGCGCGGCGAGGAGGTACGCCTTGAGGGGCTCTTCGGGAGTGGAGACGAGCTGCCCGAGCTTTGGAGCGGGCTGAGCGGTCGTCGGAGTGAGGA
>CBDUYG010000894.1:0-1572 GCA_965371385.1 uncultured Myxococcales bacterium
TAGTTGGGGCGTCTCCGGGTCTCGTCGAAATTCCTCCAGAGATACTCACCGAGCACTCCGATCATCACCAGCTGAATGCCTCCCAGCATGAGGAGGGTGACCATGATCGGCGCCCAACCCTCCACCGGAAGCCCCCAGAAGAGCTTGAAGGCGATGATGACCGCCGCATAGCTGAAGCTGAGCATGGAGACGACGAGACCCGCGACGGTGATGAAGCGGATCGGCGCGCCCGTGTAGCTCACGAAACCATCGATGAAGTACTTGATCTTCTTCGAGAGCGTCCAGCGGGATTGGCCGAGCTCGCGTCTGACGCGCGTGTAGGGGATGACCACGGGCGTGTATCCAGTCCAAAGCACCTGCCCCTGCAGGAACGAGTTCTTCTCGTCGCTTTCGTTGATGAGATCGACCACCTCCCGGTCGATCAGGAAGAAGTCGAAGCCGCCCTCGGGCATGTTGGGGATCGCGTACCGCCGCATCAGGCGATAGAAGGCGCGGGACGTCCAGCGGGCGATCAGCCCGTCCTCGCGATTCGTTCGCGCTGCCAGCACGATCTTGTTCGTGCCGCCATTCCAGCGCTCGACCATTTCGAGGATCAGCGAAGGGGGGTCCTGGAGGTCGGCGGACATCACGATGCAGGAGTCGCCGCAGGCCTGCCTGAGACCGGCGAGGATCGCCGGCACCTGTCCGAAGTTTCGGGTCAGCTTGATCAGCTTCACCCGCTCGGGTCGGGCCGCTCGAATCTCGAGGAGCCTCGCGTACGACTCGTCGCCCGAGCCGTCGTCGACGAAGACGATCTCCCAGTCGATCTCCTCGGGCAACGATCCGAGGGTCGCCTCCAACGCCTTCCAGGTGACGGGGAGGTTCTCTTCGTTGAAGTAGACGGGGATGACGAGGGACAACCGCATCTCACGGGCTCCATTCATACCGGCCATACCGGTTCGCGAATCGGTTCACCGGATCGCTACGACCCGCGCAGGGAGGGGGCATGGCACTGAATGCGGATGATCGCGTCTGCGATTGCGTCGACCTCGGCCATCGTCAGGGCCCCATAGTGGGGTAGGGACATGATCTGCGAAGATACCCGAGCTGCGTTGGGGAGCGATTCGCGACGGGCGGAGGGGAGCTCCCGGTAGCACTCGTTGTCCGAGCATAGAGGATGGAAGTACTTTCTGGCGACGATGTTCTCCGCCCGCAGAGCCGCATGAAGCGCATCTCGCGAGAGTCCAAAGGCATCTTCCTCGACCTCGATGGTGAAGTTGAAATACGTTCGCTCGACGTCAGGGCCGAAGCACTGAAACTTCAATCCTTCGACCTCGCCGAGGCGCTCGGTGTAGCGCGATGTCACTGCGGAACGACCCGCAATCTCGGCGTCGAGCTGATCGAGGACGAGGCGTCCGACGGCCGCGTGGAGTTCGGACATCTTGCCGTTGAGTCCCACGCCGCGGACCTCGTTTTCGTCGACGATGCCAAAGTTACGCAGGAGGGCAAGCTCTTCGAAGCGAGAAGCATCGGAGCCGACGATGGCACCGCCTTCCGCGGTGTGGAAGACCTTGGTGGCGTGGAAGCTGAGAA
>CBDUYG010000895.1:0-1567 GCA_965371385.1 uncultured Myxococcales bacterium
ATCGAGGAGAACAGTCATCTCTATCGGCCGCTCGGATTGGGCTACGCCAACCTCGGTGCGCTCTTGATGGCCAGCGGACTGCCCTACGACAGCGACTCCGGCCGCAATATTTCGGCCGCGATCACCTCGCTGATGTCGGGTCAGGCCTATCTGATGAGCGCCAGGATCGCCGAGGCGATCGGTCCCTTCGCCCGCTATTCCATGAACAAGAAGCCCTTCCTCGAGGTGATCGGCATGCACAAGGCCGCCTCCGGGGAGATTCCCGCCGAGGGCGTGCCTGCCGAGCTCTATGCAGCGTCGCGCGAGTCCTGGGTCGAGTGCCAGCAGCTGGGCAAGAAGTTCGGCTACCGCAACGGTCAGATCAGCGTGCTCGCGCCGACCGGGACGATCGCTTTCATGATGGACTGCGATACCACGGGTGTCGAGCCCGATATTGCACTGGTGAAGTACAAGAAGCTGGTCGGCGGAGGTTTCCTCAAGATCGTGAATCGAACGGTCTCGATGGCCCTCGATCGGCTCGGCTACGACGAGAAGCAAGTCGCATCGATCCTCGCGCACGTGGACGAACGCGAGACGATCGAAGGGGCAGAGGATCTCAGGGAGGAGCACCTGCCGATCTTCGACTGCGCCTTCCGGGCGCAGAACGGCACGCGTTCGATCCACTGGATGGGTCACGTTCGGATGATGGGCGCGGTGCAGCCCTTCCTCTCCGGGGCGATCAGCAAGACGGTGAATCTGCCCGAAGAGGCGACGGTCGATGACATCATGGCCGCCTATAGCGAGGGCTGGAGGCTC
Source organism: uncultured Myxococcales bacterium (assembly GCA_965371385.1). GTDB lineage: Bacteria > Myxococcota_A > UBA9160 > UBA9160 > UBA4427 > CBDUYG01. The sequence goes on from CBDUYG010000895.1 coordinate 796, forward strand.
GGCCTCAAAGCGCTCGCGGTCTATCGCGACGGCAGCAAGCGCACGCAGCCGCTCAATACCAGTCGGGATACCGAGAGCCAGATCACCTCGATTGCAGCCGATGCGGCGAGCGGGGGTCCGCGCCGCCGCAAGCTGCCGGATGAGCGCAGTGCGCTCACACACAAATTCTCGATTGCCGGTCACGAGGGCTACCTCACCGTCGGGCTCTATGACGACGGCATGCCGGGCGAAATCTTCCTGCGCATGGCGAAGGAGGGGAGCACCGTCTCGGGCTTGATGGACACCATCGCGACGATGACGTCGATGGCGCTGCAGTACGGAGTTCCGCTCCAGACCCTGGTGGACAAGTTCAGCCACACTCGCTTCGAGCCCGCCGGGTTCACCAACAACCGCGAGATACCGATCGCCAAGTCGATCACCGACTACGTCTTCCGCTACCTCGGCAATCGCTACCTGTCGATCGATGCCGAGGACGAGAGCGGAGCGGGCGGACCGATCGGGCTGGCGGTCGCCAGGTCTTCGACGGCCCTCGAGGCTCCACGCGGTGCCGTGGCCGGGGGGTCGGAGTCGGGCGATCGGGCTGTCGGTAGGACGACGAGCTTCGTCAACCAGGCCGACGCACCCTCGTGCATGGACTGCGGCTCGATCATGATTCGCAACGGAGCCTGCTACAAGTGCCCCAACTGCGGGAGCACGAGCGGCTGCAGCTGATCGGGGTTTCAGTACGTCGAGGATCGACGCAGTGAGAAGGTCCCGAAAATGCAGTGCTATT
>CBDUYG010000896.1:0-1565 GCA_965371385.1 uncultured Myxococcales bacterium
ACGGAACACGCCCTGGCATGCCAGGCGATCCTGAGCGCAGTCGAAGACGCGGGCCTTTCGATGGACGACGTCGATGGTATGGCCTCCTTCGCAGAGGATCGCAACGAGGCCATCTTCCTCGCCGCGGAGCTCGGCCTTCCGGAGCTCAAGTTCGCCAACATGGTGTGGATGCCGGGTGGAGGTGGCGGCTGCGCGGCGATGGGGAATGCCGCGATGGCGATCGAAGCGGGTCAAGCCGAAGTCGTCGTAGTCTATCGCTCACTCTGCCAGGGGCAGTTCTTTCGCTTCGGAGGAGGAGGTCCGCCCCCCGCACCCGCCGTGGCTCCCCCGCCTCCGACGGTGCAGCAGGTCCAGTCCCTGATGCTGGCCTCGATGGGGTTCTCGATGCCCTTCGGTCTTCTGACCGCCGCGGCCGCCTACGCGCTCCCGATTCGCCGCCACATGCACCTTTACGGAACGACGAACGACCAGCTCGGAACGGCCGCCGTGACGTTCCGGGCGAACGCGAGCCGCAACCCGCGATCCGTCATGGGGAAGCGTCCGATGACCCTCGACGACTATCATGCTTCACCCATGATCGCTGAGCCCTACCACCTCTTCGACTGTTGTCTCGAGAGCGATGGGGCCTGCGCGGTCGTGGTGACCAGCGCGGAGCGCGCCCGCGATCTCGCGAGAACACCGGTGGAGATCATCGCGAGCGCCCAGGGAACACCGAAGGGATACGCCTTCGGTCACTTCACCAACGCCAACATCGCCGATGAGCTCTACGCCACCGGCGGCTGCGAGCCGATGGCGAAGCGACTCTGGGAGAAGTCGGGCCTCGGGCCGAGCGACGTCGACGTTGCGCAGATCTACGATCACTTCACGGGCTGTCTGCTGATGCAGATCGAGGACTTCGGTTTCTGTGAGCGAGGCGAAGGAGGCCCCTTCATCGAGAGCGGTGCCCTCGGGTGGCCGAACGGAAGCCTGCCGACCAACACCCACGGCGGAAGTCTCTCCGAAGCCTATATCCACGGGCTCAACCACGTCGTCGAGGGTGTTCGCTCTCTACGGGGCGAGTCGACCAGCCAGGTCGAGAACGCGGAGGTCTGTCTCGTGACGAGCGGCGCCTGCGTACCTTCGAGCGCGATCCTCCTGGGGCGAAGATGAGTCAGCGCTGGTTTCCCGATGGCATGCCGCAGCCCACCGCGGACAACGAAACCCTGCCCTTCTGGCAGGCCGCTGCCGAGCATCGCCTCGTCGTGCAGCGCTGCACGGATTGCGACCACCAGCGACATCCCCCGGCGCCCGTGTGCCCGGAGTGCCGATCCTCGAACGCCGATTGGAACGAGCTCTCGGGGCGCGGTGAGCTCTACACCTACACCGTCGTGCATCGAGCCATTGCGCTGGGCCAGGAGCTTCCCTTCGTGATCGCGGTCGTTTCACTCGAAGGAGCCGGCGGAGTCCGAATCATCTCCAACCTCGTCGATGCGAACCCGGGCGAGCTGGAGGTGGGGATGGCGGTCGAGCTCGTCTGGGAAGACATGAGCGAAGACCTCGCCATCCCTCGATTTCGCCCGATCCAG
>CBDUYG010000897.1:0-1564 GCA_965371385.1 uncultured Myxococcales bacterium
CCTCCACCTCCACCTCGGACGTCAGAGCATCTGCACTCAGAGCACCGGGGTCGAGATCGACGCCTTCGTCATCCCACAGCGAGCGGCTGGGCGGGGAGTCGTCGAGCTCGAGCATCGGAGCCGCATCGTCTCCCGCTCCGGCGAGTACGCCGGGATCGGGCTCAGGACTCGAGGAATCCGGAGTCGGGGCAGGTACAGGGGCATTCGCAGGAGCCTTCATGGGCGGAGGCTTGACGACCACCACTCTCTCCGGCCTCTGCGACGCCTCGGGCGGGGGGGCTCCACCGGGTGCCTGGGTGGCGATCTCGCCGCACAGCTCCTCGAGCCTCGACCGCTCGGCGGGGTCCAGCGCGGGATCCTGGAGCACGATCCCGGCGGCGCGCTTGGTGAGATCCGGATCGAGATCCCGCGCCACTCGCACGACGCGCTGAGCCATCGAAGTCGAGACCGCGCTCCCACTCTGCAGGGCCTCGTCCAGGAGCCGCAGGGCGTCCTGGGGATGTCCCTCGTCGAGCAGGATCTCGCCGAGCCGCACACAGAGCTCGGGATCGAGGTTGAGCTCCGCCACGGCGTCTCTGGCGAGGAAGTAATTGTGCACGGCGCGATCCCCGGAGCCGCTCGCGAGATCTCTGCGGATCACCATCACGATCGCATCCAGGGCATGGCCCGCCTTCCCCACCGCCTGGGCCACATCCCAGAACGCCAGGGCCGTATCCGGATCATCGCTCGATCGGCGGCACTCGCGTTTGAGCAGCTCGAAAGCGGCGGCGTCGCGCCCCTCCTCTCGTGCCTGCATCGCCATCTCGAGGGTCGGCTTCGAGACCAGCTCCCGGCTCTCGGACTCGCGGTCGATCATCTTGCGTTCGACACCGAGGAGCATCATCACGGCGCTCACCGCGAAGCCGAACCCGAAGCCCGCGGCGTGAATCAGGGCGGGCTCCGGCATGAACGTATCGCTCGAGGTCATCTGCCGAATCGAGATGTATTCGATGCCGACCCAGAGCGGCACGAGGATGAAACCGGGCATTGGCAGCATGCCGGCGAGCCGGGGAGCGCCTGCCAGGGATCGAACGAAGTAGGCGCCGAGGCAGGCCGCGACCAGACCGCTCGCTCCGGTCCACGGCATCCCCACCCGCTCCTCGTATCCCACGAGCGTACTCACGAATGCCGTCAGGAGGATTGCAGCCGCCGCAAAGAGCCCGAAGCGGATGTGCCCCCAACCATCTTCGAGGGGAACCGCCGCGACGAGGAAGAAGAGCAGAGTGAGGAGCAGGACCGTCCGGGTCTCGTGGACCCCGACATGGAAGAAGCCATTCGCTGCGGGTGAGTTCTGGGTCGAGACCCCGTAGCGCCAGGCCGGTAGCCTCGCGACGCCGGCCTCGTAGTCGAGCAGCATGTCGTCGAAGTCTTCCTGGGTTCTACGCACGATGTGCCGGCTCAGAAGCGGAAGGCCGAGCCTGCGCCGCTCGCCGATGTAATCCTCGCGTACGGTATCGGTATAGCTCGCGGGCAGGATCGCCCGGTAGGGCTCCTGAATCTCGACATACGGATGCTCATCGAAGTA
>CBDUYG010000898.1:0-1554 GCA_965371385.1 uncultured Myxococcales bacterium
TATGACGGAAGTCGAAACCTGCCACGGCATGGTCCGTGGTACCGAAGAAGCTGGGATCCGGATCTTTCGCGGCATGCGCTACGCCGCTCCTCCCAGCGGCGTGAATCGCTTCCTTCCCCCGAAGCCCGTCGAACCATGGATCGGCGTACGCGAATGCACCAGGCCCGGGCCGGCCGCTCCCCAGCTTGCGATGCCGGTCTTCGGATGGATCAGCGCCGCGGGCACCGGGACCGGCGAAGACTGCCTCTCCCTCAATGTCTGGACACCCGGCACCGACACCGCCAAGCGGCCCGTGCTGGTCTGGATACACGGCGGCGGGTTCCTGGTCGGCGCGGGCTCGACCGGTGTCTACGACGGAACCAATCTCGCACGCGGCGGTGACGTCGTCGTCGTCAGCATCAATTACCGACTGGGCGCGCTCGGCTACGCGCACCTCAGCACCGTCCTCGGCGCCGGCTTCGAAGAATCCTCGAACCTCGGTGTGCGAGACCAGATCGCCGCCCTCGAGTGGGTGCGGGCCAACATCGAGCGTTTCGGGGGTGACCCCGCAAACGTGACCGTCTGCGGGCAGTCTGCCGGCGCCATGAGCGTCGCGGCGCTCCTCGGCGCACCGCGCGCGCGCAAGCTCTTCTCGAAGGCCATCTGCATGAGCGGTGCAGCGGACCACGTGATCGAGCCCGAGATGGCCGGGAAGGTCGCCCGTACATTCCTCGCGAAGCTGGGGAAGCCGCGCCGCCATTCGCGCAAGGCCCTGGCCGACCTCAGCGTGGATCAGATCCTTCGTGCCCAGCACGAGACGATGCTCCACGTCGTCAATCCGCAGCAGTTGATGATCTTTTTGCCAACGGTGGATGGCGACATCATCCCCAGGCAACCCCTCGACGCAGTCCGAAGCGGCGCCACGGTCGACATCCCTCTGATGCTCGGCACCACGCTCGATGAGTGGCGACTCTTCCGCTTCCTCGAAACGGGTCCCTTGGGGATGAAGGAGACCGGCCTCATCGAGCGATTCGAAGAGGTGCTCGGCGGAGGACTCCCGCACGCTCCCGATGTACCAAGCGCGATCCGCGACTTCCGCGCTGCGCTGCAGGCGCGTGGCGCGCGTGTCGGGCCGACCGACGTATGGCTCGAGTTCCAGTCTGCTCGCATGATGCATTACCCGGCCACGCGACTCGCTGAAGCGCAACACGTCGCCGGTGGAAGCGCGCACTCCTATCTATTCAACTGGCGCCCGACCGCGATGCGCCGCGCGCTCGGCGCCTTTCACGCCCTCGACATCCCCTTCGTCTTCGGTTCGGTCCGGCATCCTCTCGCCCGACCCCTGACCGGCTTCACGGCATCGGCCCGTCAGCTTTCGAGCAAGATGCAGGAGTCGTGGATCGGATTCACACGGGAGGGGGATCCGGGCAACGACCTCCTACCCGGATGGAAGCGTTACGAACCTGGGCTGCGCCAGACGATGATCTTCGGTCGCCGCTGCTCACTGGCCTCCGTTCCCCTCGAGGCGGAGCGCGCTCTGCTCGAGAGCTGGAACGGGCACCTGCCGGTTGAGGC
>CBDUYG010000899.1:0-1552 GCA_965371385.1 uncultured Myxococcales bacterium
TGAATTCCCCATCTCCCCTCACTCTCTCTGCGCGCTGGCAGGCTGCGGAGGTGCCCCGGACCGGTGGACTTCGTCGAAAAGACGCGCCCCGCGAGACGGGAGGGGTTCTTCCGCAGCCTGCTAAGATGGGCGCGTCGAATCGGAAGCTCGCAGAGCGGTCGAGTGCACAAGGATGATAGACACCAACAGAGCATCGTGGAGGAGGTCCATCGACATGTCCCAGTCACAGCCGGACTCGCAGCGTGATGAGTCCCTCCGGCGCGCCATCGAGATCACCATCCGGCTGGGCATCGTAATCGGCCTGGCCGCATGGTGCTTCAACATTCTTCGTCCCTTCATCACTCCCGTCGTCTGGGGAATCATCCTTGCGGTCGCGATCTTCCCCGCCTACCGATGGCTCATGGCAAAGCTCGGTGATCGAGGCAACCTCGCTGCCGTTCTGTTCACGGTCGGCGGGCTTCTCGTCGTGATCCTACCCTCCATCGCCTTCACCGCCTCCCTGGTCGAGAGCGGTCAAGAGCTGGCCGGCCAGCTCGATGAGTGGGATTTCAAGATTTCGCCCCCCTCCGCGACCGTCGCCGACTGGCCGATCATCGGGCCTCAGGTATTCAAAATGTGGAGCAAGGCAAGCGAGAACCTGGCCGACGTGCTGGCCGACTTCACCCCCCAGCTCAAGGCCGTTGGCGGATGGCTGTTTTCGGCTGGAGCCGCGACCGGGATGGCAGTGCTTCAGTCCCTGATCTCGATCGTCATTGCCGGTGTCATGCTGGCCGGCGCCAGCAGCGGTTCCAGGGCTGTAAACAATCTTGCAACGCGACTCGCCGGGCCCCAGGGAGAGCGATTCGCAGCCATGGCCTCTGCCACGGTGCGCAGCGTTGCGGTTGGGATCGTCGGAGTTGCTTTCATTCAGGCGGGACTCATCGGGATCGGACTGCTGGCCGTAGGGATTCCTCACGCCACGATCTGGATCCTGCTCTGTCTGATTCTCGCCGTGCTCCAGCTGCCGCCAATTCTCGTGGTCATCCCCATCATCTTCTACGTCTTCTCGAATGAATCCACCACAGTGGCGGTCATTTTCACGATCTGGAGCGTGCTGGCTTCGGCGAGCGACAGCGTACTCAAGCCCATTCTCCTCGCTCGCGGGGTCAAGGTTCCAATGCTCGTCATCTTCCTCGGCGCCATCGGCGGCTTCATGTCCTCGGGATTCATCGGTCTCTTCATAGGCGCCGTAATCCTGTCACTGGGCTACGAGCTCTTTCGCGATTGGCTGCTCCAGGACTCCGTGCAGCAGGAACCCGCAGCCGCGACCTCCGAGTAGCGCCCTACGAGCCGGCGCGACCCCGTCGCCGGCTGCGAGGATCGCTACGCATCGTTTTCGCCGCGGCAACTCTTGTCAGCCGCGGATCCAGCCACCGTAGCGCTCGACGCAGAGCGCTGGGGCTTCGAGCCCCGGGTTCGCGCTCTGAGCGGAGTGGACTGCGGCCCAGGGACCCTGCCAGCGTGTGCAGTGCTTCCGGAGCACGTCTGTCGGCTCGCTGGCGCCAATCGCGAA
>CBDUYG010000900.1:0-1538 GCA_965371385.1 uncultured Myxococcales bacterium
TGGCCGGGGACGGCGGGGGCGAGGGCGCCGTGGCCGGGGACGCGGTGGCCGGGGAAGGCGAGGGCGAGGGCTGAGAGCTCGCGGGACTTCGCAAGCATCGAGTCGATCGAGAATACGGGCACAAACGCGTCACGCTGACGGAGGCGGCGATCCGCGCTAATATGTACATCAATTTGTACATTCTGGGAAATCCCAATGGCATCCACCAAGGTCTCGGTCGCTGAGGCTCGACAGAACTTCGCTCGCCTGATCAAGCGGGCGGAACAGGGCCGGGCCATCGAGATCACGCGTCGCGGCGAGTCGGTCGCGGTGATCATGTCAGCCTCCGACTATCTGGCACTTACTGGCGAGCGCCCGTCTTTCATCGAAGCTGCAGAGCGGGTGCGAGAGCGTCTCGACATCGACTCCCTTGGAATCGGCGACGAGGAGTTCGCGGGACTTCGCGACGATGCGCCGGGTCGAGAGGTCTCGTTCTGACCATTCGCTATCTCCTCGACACGAACGTCCTCTCGGAGCCCATCAAGTCCCAGCCGAATGAAAGGGTGCTGAGAGCGCTGGCACACCATGATGGTGAGCTGGCGACGTGCGCCATTGTCTGGCACGAGTTGCAATACGGAGCTTCCCGGTTATCCGCGTCGAAGAAGCGGAGCGCCATCGAGGCCTACCTCGAAGAAGCGGTTCGCAGCGCCCTTCCAATTCTCCCCTACGATGAAGAAGCCGCCTTCTGGCACGCAAGCGAGCGCGCGAGACTCGGCAAGCGAGGACGTCCGCCTTCAGCGGCCGACAGCCAGATTGCTGCCATCGCGCGCGTCAACGATCTGACCCTGGTGACGGCGAAAGTGAAGGACTTCCGTCGATTCGAGGCACTGAGCTTGGAGAACTGGTCGCGTTGAGGGGGATGGGTTTACGAACGGCGATGCGCGAGTGGGAGCGACCCCAAACCCGAAGCGCGGCGACATGAAGCTCGCGGTCGGGCTGTCTCGATTGGTGATCGCACACCGATGGTTCGATCTGGCTGAAGAAAAATGGATCCCCGGGGAGGATTTGAACCTCCATTGACGGATTCAGAGTCCGCTGTCCTGCCGTTAGACGACCGGGGATCAAGCTCGGGGCCGGTTCTCGAAGGGCCCGGGCCGGAAGGGGCACCGAGCGTATAGAAAGGTCGCTCGATTCTCAAGCGTTGGCGGCGCGCTCCCTCATCAGCACCAGGGCGTCGTCGATGCGCGCCAGGCAGGTCTCCCGCCCGATCGCGACCAGCGTCTCGTAGATCCCGGGAGAGACCGCCCCCCCGGTCACCGCCACGCGCACGGGCTGGGCGAGCTTGCCGAGCTTCATGTCTCCATTCTCGGTACAGACGGCCTCGAACGCCTTCTCGAGCGACGCCTCGTTCCACTCGCCCTCCGATAGAGCCTTCAGCCTCCGGGCCAGCGACTCGACGGCCGGTAACGCCGAGGCCTTGAGGTGCTTCTTGACCGCCTTCTGTGAGGCTTCGCTGCGCAGGTCGATTTCGTCGCGCAGCAGGATGCACGCGACCTCCG
>CBDUYG010000901.1:0-1528 GCA_965371385.1 uncultured Myxococcales bacterium
ATCGAGGCGCCCATGGGCACCTTGGACATGTTCTCGACGCCCGCCGCAATGACGATGTCGTAAGCGCCCGACATCACTCCCTGGGCTGCGAAGTGCATGGCCTGTTGAGAGCTGCCGCACTGGCGGTCGACCGTCGTGGAAGGAACCGACTCCGGCCATCCCGCCGAGAGCACCGCGTTGCGACCGACGTTGACCGCCTGGGGCCCGACCTGCATGACGCAGCCCATGATGACGTCTTCCACCATCGCCGGATCGAGCTTGTTGCGCTCCGCGAGAGCTTTGAGGACGTGCGCCGCGAGCGCAGCCGGATGCCAGTTGGAGAGTTGCCCGTTGCGTCGGCCACCCGGGGTTCGAACGACGTCGACGATGACTGCTTCCTGCATGTGTAGTCTTCCTTCAATGGGGATCCGCGATGGGATCCTTCAGGGGTTGGTTTCGGGGACGGGGCTTCGCAGGGCACCCAGCACCTGCGACGTAGCCAGCTCGACGAGCCGGTCGTGCTCCATCCGGTTACGGTGAACGCAGAGGGCGACGAGCGCGAAGATCGCCATCTGAACCATGGTCCGAGCCTGCTCGCGACTCAGCTCGGGGCGCGCGGCCATGAGCCGGTTACGCCATGCATCGCGAAGGCGTCGCTCGGAACGCACGAGCGGTTGGCGCGCGTCGGTCGCTAGGTTCCGCGATTCGAGGACGTAGCAGGCGTTCATGTCTGCGTTCTCGAGAACGACCCGCACGTAGGCGCGCACCAGGCTCTCGAGCGCAGCATCGGCGCTCTGCCCTTCATCCACGAGCGCCTCCGCCACACCCTCACGGATGCGGCGAACTCCCTCCCGGATCGCCTCGGCGAGTAGCTCCTGCTTGGTCGCGAAGTGCGAGTAGATGGCGGTGCCCGCCACGCCGGCGTCCGCGCCGATGTCGTTGATCGAGGTGGCGTGGAAGCCGCGCTCTCGAAAGAGGCGCAGGGCGGAAGCGAAGATCGCCGGGCGGCGGGAAGGCCGCCCGCGCTTCGCGGGCACATGGACGGTAGGGTCCGCCTTCTGGGGGGTGTCGGCGTTCATCGGTATCAATCGGGGCTGACTCGCGCCGGACTCCGAGCGCGAAGAATCGTGATTGGATTAACTTAGTCGAAGCTAAGAAATTGCGCAACTGCCGATTTCGAAGACGTCGACGACTTCGAACGGAGTGGACTCACCTTCTAGCGCGCAGACGTGCTCCCGGCGAGCGCCTTCGTCATGCCTTCGACGTCCCGCGCGACGCTCGGGCGCGACGCCACACGCTGCAGCCAGGCGACGAGATTCCCGTGCTTCGCATCGATCCCGGCCCCAAATCCAGCGGCGAAGAAGGCAGTGAGATAGTGGGAAATGTCTGCAACGCTGAAATCACCACAGAGGTATTCACCGTCACCCAGCTCGGCTGCGAGACGAGCGTGGTACTCGGCGATCTGTGCCTTCAGTTCGTTCTCCCGATCGATGTCGGGCTCCTCGCCCCGCGAACGCGGATAGAAGCTCACTCCGATGAGATCTCGAAC
>CBDUYG010000902.1:0-1528 GCA_965371385.1 uncultured Myxococcales bacterium
ATCCTGCAAGCCACCGGTATCGCGGCCCCCGATGATCTGGATGGTACGCCCTTGCATGCCTACCTGGATCCGGTCAGCGCACCCGCGTCCCGGGCGCTCTATTTCTCGACGGCCTGGAGAAAGCGTTGTCTCGCGCGCGGCGTGCAGGAGGGGCCCTGGAAGCTGATCGAGGTCGAACGGAGCTACGAGATCCCCGAGCCCAGGCTCATGCTCTTCAATGTGGAGTGGGATCCGAACGAGGAGCGCGATGTGTCGGCCGAGCACCCGGAGATCGTCTCGAGCCTCAGCCAAAAGCTCGCTGAGCAGTTCGACTTCTATCAGGCCAATCGACTGCGCGTGAAGGCGAAGCCGGTCGACCGCCTGGATGAAGATGCCCTGCGGGCTCTCGGTTATGTCGAGTAGAGGGCGGGCGGGCGATACAGCCACGCCGAACCCGACGGGTCATGCCGGCTCTCAGCTCGCAAGCGGTGCAAAAATCGATTCCCCGCAGTAGCGAGCGACCTCGTCCCTCTGGCTCGATACCAGCTCCGAACCGTATTCGGCTACGAGCCTATCGATTGCTCCCGCCCGGCCCTCTCCATCGATCAGGGCACGGGCGATGATCGCGGAGGCTTCTTCGCCCGGTGCGAAGAGACCGGCTTCCTCTACGAATCCGTGGAGCTGAGCGATCGGATCCCCGCGCTCTTTCAGGAGGGAGAGAACGTGATCCCGCCGCTCAGCGTAGGCCAGGACCGTGGCGACGAGGCGCTGCTCCGGGTCGCGCAGCCCTTCGCGAATGGCGCTCGCCTCCGACGTGCGAATGTCCCTCAGCAGCGCCGCACCGATCGAGTCGACGTGAGCTCCGAACCTCGGCCGCAGCAGCTCGAGCAGCTCCTCGCGTCGCGCAGCATCCCACGCTCCCCAACCGTCCGACAGCACTCGAACCGCCGTCTCGAAATCGGCTCGCACGAGGAGCGTCTCCAGTCGCTCCGGGTAGCGAGGATCCCCAGCCTTGGCCAGGGATTCGAGCAGGGCCAGTCGACGCGCGAGCGGCTCTTCGAGAGGCGTGATGGGTAGCGCGATCGACGGCGGCAGGTAGTGCAGGTACCCCGGCGTGTGGATCGTACGAATTACCAGCGAAATCGAGGGGATCGGCACATGGATCAGCGCGTGCACCAGCGGATGGGACTCGAGCGAAAAACATTGCCGATCCCCCGCCGCGAGCAGACGCATCTCGTCGAGCTCGACCTTCCCCACCCAGGCCCGGGGCCCCATGCGCTCGCGCTCTTCTACGCGATAGATCGCATGAACGCTGAAGCCCTCGAGAATCGTGAAGACACCGCAGAAGGGATGGTTGTGGATGGCGGAGTTCGAGTTCAGCCAGTAGTAGACCTCGATCACGAAGCCCTGGCCGTGGTGCACCGTCAAGCCGGGTTGACCGAAGGTTCCGAGGGGGGCGAGCTGGCGGAGCGCCGTCTCGCGCCAGTCGAGCGAACGATCCAGGAACGCCTCACGATCGAAGTGCTCTGCGGGCGGCAACCGATCCAGC
>CBDUYG010000903.1:0-1523 GCA_965371385.1 uncultured Myxococcales bacterium
AATCGTGGTGCGGGAGTACCGTGCATCGAGCTCGAGACCGAGCTCCCCGGCGGATCGGGGTAGCCTCTCGCGGTGCAGTGCAATGATGGCGCGCTCACGCTTCGCTTCTTCCGGGCCGACCGCCGAGGGAGCGAGGGAGCGCTCCAGCGAGAACTCGATGGGGATGCATTCGTCGCGGCAGACGAGAAGCTCGAGCGCGGCGCGGATGTGGCCGGCCGGCTCGGGTTCTCCGAGCTCGCTCGAGAGCAGAACCTCCTCTTCATAGCCGTAGCTCGTCAGCCCAGTCGAAAGATCGTCGAAGCGCTCGGGCGCCGGCCAATCGATGGGGCCGACTCGAGCGCCATCGGCCCGCCACTCGAGCTCGGTCGCGAGCCCGACCTCGCCGGGATCATGCCAGTAGAAATGCCAGCCGGGCTCGACATTCACCAGCACCGCGACACGCTGGGGCGAGCCGGCAAGATCGACGAGCAGGCGGGCTTCGACGCGCGGATCCTGATTCCCGTCTCCTTCTCGTGCCTCCGCTCCGGCGGGGAGCTCGAGCTCACCGTGCGCAAGCGGCGGGGCTGCGAACGCCACGGTGGAGCCGAATCCGACCGTCGCCAGGAGCGTCGAGACGGCGAGCGCCGTCGCGACGGTTGACCCGAGGAGGGCGGAGACCTGACGAGAGGGGGGAGGCATGAGGCTGGGACCTTTTCGGATGGCCCTGCCAATATCGACATCACCCCCCGAAAGGTTGTGTGATTTCAAACACTGAATCAAAGATGCTCGATGGCTGCATGTTGCTGATATCCGAGGCGAAATTTCTCACCTGAATCTCCGATTCGTCCTCTACGGCAACGAATCCCGGTTCGATCCGTAGTCATGGGGCATAACGTGAACCAATGGGTCGTTTTGACCCCAAGAAAGTGATCTGTATCACCGAGAAGGAGGGTGCAGTCCCGATAACCAGTCTGCGGTCGAAGTGTGCTGCGGCCGGTTTTCAGGTTCCCGCGTTTCGGACGGGGACCCACGCCAAACACACGCGAGTGAGTTAAGGAGCGTATTCATGAACGTCCAGCGGACGACTCGATGGAGATCGAGGGATGGGGCAAGGAGCCGGTCGCTCCTGGCTCTGCTCCTTGGGGGTCTCCTCGGGGTCGGATTCACTCCGGGTCCCGCGTCTGCCGACGAATTCGATCGCGCAAAACGCATGCACGATCGCCTCGTCGGCGTGCCCCCCAACCCGAGCGATCTCGACCTGATGGCCGGACTCATTCGGGGCAACGATCTCGTCGGAGCGGCCGACCATGCAATGGGCAACCCCCACTTCTACAACGCCACGCTGAAGACCTTCATCACACCCTGGACCAATCAAGAGCAGACGGCCTTCGCCCCCCTCAACGATTACACCGCGACCGTGATCGGGATCATTCGCGACCGGCGCTCCTTCAAGGAGGTTCTGACCGGCAACGTCATCTACGTCGGCGCGAACCAGAACCCCAACTACTCGGTCGCCAACAACGATCACTATCGGGCCCTCGAGG
>CBDUYG010000904.1:0-1523 GCA_965371385.1 uncultured Myxococcales bacterium
CCGCGATCCGCCGCGAATTTCACGCATTCCGGTACAATCGAGAGGCGCATGCTAGCAGGCGCTTGAAGAACCCCTTCCCCCTTCGGGGATCGAGTGATGGGCTGCAGCGGGTGCCTCGACGCGGTGCGGCGGGCCCCGCCGGCCAGGCGACGTACCATGACAGCCGGTTGATCGAGTGGCATTCAATCGGGGCTCTCCGATCATCGACCGAGATCGATCGCGGTGCGTCTCGGCTGTCGATCTCGCGCACGCTCGAGAGTCTTCAGCGGGGGGGAGCCTTCCGGGGACGTAGTTGAGAGGCTTCAACGGACGCGGTTGGGAGCCTTCAGCGGAGGTGGTCGAGAGCCTTCAGCGGACGCGGTCGAGGTGCGTCAACGGAGGCGGTTGAGAGCCTTCAGGGGGGGCGGTCGAGAGATGGGGGAGAGCTGATGCCCGATCGAAAAGTTGCGTTCGTCACTGGAGCGAGCCGGGGTATCGGTCGCGCATCGTGCGTCGCCCTGGCGAAGCGCGGATGGGACATCGTCGTTACGGCCAGAACGGTGGAGGAAGGGGCGAGCGCGGACGGACGCCCCCTTCCGGGCAGCATCGAATCGACCGCTGCGGCGGTTCGCGCGGAAGGTCGAGAAGCGCTGCCGATTCGCCTCGACCTGCTCGACTCCGAATCGATCGACAGCGCCGTCGATCAGGTGCACTCTCAGTGGGGTCGCGTCGACCTGCTGCTCAACAATGGGATCTACACCGGCCCCGGCCCCATGGTGCTCTTCCTGGATCTCGAGCCCGAGATGGTCGAGACCCTCTTCCGGGGAAACCTCTTCAGCCAGATTCAACTGACCCAGCGCGTCCTGCCGGAGATGCTCGAGCGAGGGTCCGGCTGCGTGATCAACATGGTCTCGGGCTCGGGGCTCTCGGATCCGCCTGCTCCGGCCAACCAGGGAGGCTGGGGCTTTGCCTACGGAGCCAGCAAAGCCGCGTTTCACCGCATGGTCGGAGTGCTGGCCGTGGAACATGCGGGCAGCGGGGTGAGCTTCGTGAACGTCGAGCCCGGATTCGTCATGACCGAGGCCATGAAGCTCAACGATCCCGATGGTGCGATCCAGAAACGCTTCAAACCCGCGCCTCCGAGCGTGCCCGCGGCGGTGATCGCCTGGATCGCCGAGGATGGGGGCGCCGAGGAGCTGAACGGCCGGACTGCGATGGCCCAGAAGATCTGCCTGGAGAGGAATCTCCACCCCGACTGGCGCACCTGATCCCGAGTCCGACGTCCATCGGACCTACCCACGAGTCGCTGCGATCATGCCTGCCAGGCTCGGTATTGCGAGTGGTGGCAGATGCTCAACGATCCCAGATGATGCGGAGTGCCGTGTCATCACCGAGCAGCTCGATCGGATCGTGCTTGTCGATGTGGCCGATCAGCCCACGATAGACCCCGTAGCCGATCAGGCGTTTCAGCCGCTCGGGGAAGCCTCTTGCGACCTTGGCGGGGATTCCGAGCTGTTGATTCTCCTGCTGGCGGATGAAGCCGG
>CBDUYG010000905.1:0-1513 GCA_965371385.1 uncultured Myxococcales bacterium
CCCCAGCCCTGTCGCCGCATGGCGGGCAGCACGAGCTGGCTGAGTCGCGTCGGTCCGAAGAGGTTCGTCTCGAACTCTCTGCGCATCTCCTCGAGCGACAGCTCCTCGACGGGCCCCTCGAGACCGTAACCGGCGTTGTTCACCAGCACCCCGACACTTCCGTGCTCCTCCTCGACGAGGTCGACGGCCCTGACCATCGATGCTTCATCGGTGACATCCAGCTGCAGCACGCTACAGCCGCGCTCGGCCAGATCGGCGATCGACTCGGGGCGACGAGCCGTCGCGTAGACGGGGAAGCCCGCTGCTGCGAGATGGATGGCCGTTGCACGGCCGATGCCGGTGGAGCAGCCGGTGACCAAGGTCGCTCTCGATCGCACCGGCAGACTCATGCTTGTTGGACTTCCGCAGGCCCTACGATCTCGGCGAGTGCCGGGCCGATCCTATCAGCGATCGGGCCCATCACCGCCGGATCGAAAGCATATGCCTCCAGGGCGTTGGCGCCGAGAATTGCGCGGATCTCGCTCTCGGGATATTCGGAAAAGGTCTCCCTGAAGTACGGCATGGTGTTGGGCCACGTGCCCTCCATATGCGGATAATCCGATCCCCACAGGATCCGATCGAGACCGATGCGATGCCTATATTCGCCCTCGTGTCCGGGCATGAACGACGCCCCGATGAAGCACTGACGTTGGAAGTACTCCGTCGGAGTCAGGGAGAGCTCCGCCGTGAAGTGTTTGAAGAAGGGGAAGGCTGCCTTGAACTCGAGCACCCGCAGCCTCTCGAGGATCCAGGCCGTGCCCGTCTCCGTCAGGATCAGTTTCAGGTCGGGATGCCGCTCGAAGGCGCCCGACCAGACGAGGGCCGTGAAGCATCGCTGCGCCCACATGTCGACCTCGCTGATGAACATCGCCGTAGCCCCCGGAACGTCGCCGTAATCGGGCGACCAGCCCGAATGCGACTGAACGGGCATGTCGAGCTCCTCGCAAAGAGCCCAGAGCGGTTCGTAGCGTGGATGATGGTAGAAGGGGTGATGTGCGGTGCTCACTGGAAGCAGCACTCCCCCCCACAGCCCCATTTCCCTGGCGGATCTCACCTCCTGACACGTCACGTCGATGTCATCGAGGTTGATGAGCGCGACCCCGGCATGCCGGCCGGGACTGGCGTTGCAGAGATCGGCGAGCCAGCGATTGTATGCGCGCAGTCCCTCGAGATTGTGCTCGGGATCGACGGGCTTGCGATACTGCATGAGCCCGGCGCCGAAGGGCGCCATCTGCGGGAAGATGACCTCGCCCGCGATTCCGTCCCCATCGAGATCCTTCAGCCGAACCGCGGAGTCCCACTCGCCCCGGCGGGGTGCAAATGGACTGGTTTCGTCACTCAGCATCGCGAGCAGAACCGAATCGTCGAGCTCGTCCGGGGACTGCTGCATGATGGCCTGGAACTGCCCCATCTCACCCGTCTGCTCCGCACGCTCTTCCATCGCTTCCTGATCGAAGAACGTCCCAGCGCGCGC
>CBDUYG010000906.1:0-1501 GCA_965371385.1 uncultured Myxococcales bacterium
CGCGAGTGACGATGGTGCAGCCCGCCCCTTCGATCTGCGCCGGAAGCGCGGTCAGACCTTGCACCAGAACTCGTCGTTGAGCTGATTGTCGAAGGGGACCGTCGTAGCCTCGACCACGACTCCGGACTCCATTCGCATCACAACGAGGTACTCGCACACGAGTCGTTCCGAGCCCCGCCATGCGACGGCACCGTAATGCAGTACGGCGCCGCGATCGTTGGGGAAGATGTCTCGAATCTCCATCCGCAGGTCGTCAACCGCCTCGCCGAAGCTGGCCATGAGATCGAGAAACTGCGATGCCCTCTTGGTCTCGATCGCGTAGGGGTTGTCCCCCAATGTGCGCCATACCAGGTCAGGAGCGGTCAGCTCCAAAATGGCCGTTGAATCGCCCCGGGAGAGCGCTTCCCATAGCTCGCGAGCGAGCCGTCCATGGCGATGTTCGGTGCCCATATCGGAGTCCTCCGTAGACTCTGGCTTGAATTCTATCAGCTACGGGCAAGTATTTGGAAGAGAAATCTCGCGCGCCTCTCCTGGGCGGTGCGGAAAGAGGCTGGAAAGCAAGCGCTGCACGAATTTCGGGTGCGCATTGGAATCAACCGAGGGGGCTCCAATCAGGCAGACGACCGCCAGAGCCAGCGAGGTGGCGTCGGCGGCAATCGTGGGGATCGCCAGGATGATCGCAATGACAGGCAGAACGATCGCAACGATCGCCGGGACAACCGCAACGATGGGTGCGACTGTGGGACGATCGCTGGAAGCGCCGGGTAGGCGCCAGCATGACGCTCGCCACGTCCAGAGCCCTCTCCTACGCGAGCACCCGGACGGTCGCGAGGGCCACCGATGTGGGCTGCGCGTGAGCCGATTCCGTGTCCCGGTTGCTCTATCATTCTGCTGGCAGTGCTTGGTGCATGAAGGTCGATACGTCGAGGAGTGCAGAAATGGATTTGAGTTCGCTGCGTGGCAAGACGGTGCTCGTCACCGGTGCAGCCAGCGGAATTGGTCTGGAGACGGCGCTCGCGTTCGCCCGCCGGGGCGCGGGTCTCGTTCTCTGCGATCTGGACGAGGCCGGGCTCTCAGCAGCCGCTGACCGAATCAAAGGCCTCGGATGTGAGGTACTAACGAGTCGCGTCGACGTGTCGAAGGCCGACGAGATGCGTGCGTTTGCCGACGAAGTCCATCAGCAGGTCGAGGCCGTCGACATCTTGATGAACAACGCCGGCGTGGCCATCGGCGGCCCCTTCCTTTCGACCTCGATCGAGGACTGGAATTGGATTCTCGGGATCAACACCCTGGGCGTCGTACACGGCTGCCATTTCTTCATTCCCAAGATGGTGGAGCGGAGAAAGGGCGGGCACGTGATCAACGTGTCGTCCGCCGCCGGCTATAGCGCCAGCTCGATGCTGGCGGCCTATAACGCGACGAAGTTCTCGGTGCTCGGCCTCTCGGAGGCTCTCTGGGAGGAGCTTCGGCCGCATTCGATCGGCGTCACCGTGGTCTGTCC